>NZ_ATXJ01000029.1 GCF_000421625.1 Thermus islandicus DSM 21543
ACGCCTCCTGCGCCGCCCCATCCGCCTTCGCGTGCCGGGGGCGGGGCACCCGCAAGGCAAACCCCATCTCGTGCAGAAGCCGGTAGATGGGGTAGAGGGAGAGCCTCTTTCCCAGCTCCCGCTCCACCCAGTCCCTTAGCTTGGGCCCCGTCCACAGGCCCCCGTCGGGCGGGGGGCCCTTTAGGGCCTCCAGCACCTTCCTCTGCTCCTCCAGGGTGAGCTTGGGCTTTTGTCCCGGGTTCTGGTGCCGCCGATCCCGCAGGCTTTCTGGCCCCTCTTGGTTGTAGCGCCGCACCGTCTCCTGCACCCAGCGGGGGGTGTGCAGGGTGATCCTGGCGATCTCCTTGGCGGTGGTCAGCGAAGCTACCTTGTGGCCTCGCCTGGCGTGGTAGACAGCCAAGAAGCGGTCCTTCTCTATCGGGTCCTTGGCCTTCTTGGCCCTCCGCCCTGGCCTCCTCACCCTCCGGTTTCAGGGCGTCCCTGGGCATGCCCACATGTTAACCCGGATGCCTGGGAACGCACTTCCAGACATCCGAACTCTGGAAGTCTGTGAGTCCGGAAGTCCGTGAGTTTGTCGCAAACTCCCGCCGTTTGCCGCAATCTTCACATCGGCCGCTTTGGCCCCTCGCCCGCCCCTTTCCCGGGGGTTTTTCCCCTTCAGGACCGCGCTCCCCGGCGGTCGGGACCTCCCTCGCACGCTTCGCCAAAGGAAGCTTTTGCGAATGCTATACTCCGGGAAAGCGGGGGTGGGGGGCCTCGAGGGCACCCCTCCCCGGGAAGGTAGGATGGAGCCATGCCCAAGGCCAAGGAGCCCCTGCTGAAAGCCCTCCTCAAGGCCCCCGAGTGGCGCCGCCTGGCGGAGGAGGTGGTCCTGGAGCCGCCCGAAAGGCCGAAGCCCCGCTTCAAGCCCTGGCGGACCCAAGGGAAGGGAGTCCCCCTGGATGCCGTCCTCCACGACCTCCGCCGGTGAGCTTCTCTTCCTGGACACGAGCGTCCTGGTGTGCGCTTTGGCTAACCAGGAGTGGCTGAGGAAGGCTGAGCCCAAGAAGGGGACCCGGGGAGCCCCAGGCGGGAGACCTTCCTCCCGGCTGGCCAAGGGGGAATTCGCATATTGAAGGAACAGAAAAGGAGAGAAGCGGTCCTAGGGAACCCTAGGACCGCCCCCACCTCCCGGCTACTGCTTACAGGAAGGGTTCGTGACCAGCTTCAGGGGGACTGGGATAAACCGGGTTTGCGCGGGAGGCTTCGTACCCCGAATCAGCTCCACCGCCTTTTCCACCGCAATGCGGCCCATTTCTTGTGGCTGCTGGGCCACGGTGGCCGCCATCTCGCAGGCTTGCACGGCTTTTACGGCATCGGGGGTAGCGTCAAAGCCCACCACGGGAATCTTGCGGCCGCTGGCCTTGATGGCCTGAAGGGCCCCTAGGGCCATCTCATCGTTGTGGGCGAAGACGGCGTCGATCTCGCGTTGAGCCTGGAGGATGTTCTCCATGACGGAAAGCCCTTGGGCCCGGTCAAAGTTGGCCGTTTGCCGGGCCACCACCGTGATCCCAGGGCACTTTTCCTTGAGGTAAGCGTTGAAGCCCTGGCCCCGGTCCCGGGCCGCCGAGGTTCCGGGAATGCCCTCGAGTTCCACGACCTTACCCCGCCCTTTGAGCAGCTGGCAAACGAACTCCGCCGCCATGCGGCCTCCTGCCACGTTGTCCGAGGCGATGTGGAAGGCTACCTGTCCACCTGAGGCAGCCCGGTCCACGGTGATCACCGGGATCCCCGCCCGATTGGCCTTCTGGATGGCCGGGACCACGGCAGCGCTGTCTGTAGGATTGACCAGGAGGACCCGCACCCGGCGCTGGATGAGGTCTTCAATATCGGCCACCTGCTTGTCCACCCGGTCCTGGGCATCCAAGACGAGGAGCTGGATGCCCGCCTTCTGAGCCGCCTGGAGCGCTCCATCCCGAAGGGCCACGAAGAAGGGGTTGTTGAGGGTAGAAAGGGAGAGTCCCACCACCGCCCCTTGGCCCAAGGCCCCCATCGAGGCCAAGAACCAGACTGCGAGCCCTAAAAACCCGATCCTCCTTGCCATCTGCCTCACCTCCTTCTCACCAGCCGGTCGACCAAAAGGGCGAGGACGATGACCACCCCTTTGGCGATCAGCTGGTAAAAGGACGAAACGTTGAGTAGGTTCATCCCGTTGTTGAGCACGCCGATGATAAGGGCTCCCAAGAAGGTGCCCCAGGCCGTTCCCCTTCCCCCTGCCAGGGAGGTGCCCCCTACCACCGCTGCCGCGATGGCATCCAGCTCAAATCCCGTTCCCGCCGTGGGCTGGGCGGAGTTAAGCCGGCCCGTGAGCACCAGGGCGGCAAGGCCAGCAGCCAGCCCCGAATAGGCGTAGGCAAAGACCTTGATCCTGGCCACCGGTACCCCCGAAAGCCGGGCGGCCTCCTCATTGCCCCCGATGGCGTAGAGGTACCGCCCGAGGGCCGTGTTTTGCAGCAAGAGCTGGGTGAGGAGGAGGAAGGAGAGCATGGCCACCACCGGTACCGGTATCCCCAAGAGCGTCCCGTTGCCCAGAAAGAGGAAAGAATCGGGGAGTCCGGTAATGGGGCTTCCATCGGTGTACACCAGGGTGAGCCCCCGGAAGGCGGTGAGGCCCGCTAGGGTGACGATAAAGGGAGGTAGGCCCGCATAGGCCACCAGCAGTCCCTGGAGGATTCCTAGGGCCACGGCGATCCCGATTCCCAGCCCCATGGCCAGGGCCGGAGGCAGACCCGAAACGGCGAAGCCTGCGGCCAAGGCCCCGGCTAGGGCCAGAAGGGAGCCCACGGAGAGGTCGATCCCCCCTTTGAGGATGACCACGGTCATTCCCAGGGCCAGGATGGCGTTGATGGAAACCTGCCGGAGCACATTGAGCAGGTTCGAGGGGGAGAGAAAATAGGGGGAGAGGAGGCTCAAGGCCAGGATCAGTAACCCCAGGGCCCAAAGGAGGCCGTAGCGGGAAAGCAGGTTAGGCCTGAACCGCGCCCACAACATGGGCGACCACCTCCTCCCCGCAGTAGGGGGGGTAGAACTCGGCCACCACGCCTCCTCTCTGGAAGACCAGGATGCGGTGGCAGAGAAGCAGGAGCTCCTCGGTGTCCCCGCTGGAGACAATCTGGGCTACACCCTCCCGCGCCCAGTCTGCAAGGAGAGCATAGATCTCCTGACGTGCGGCCACGTCTACGCCCCGCGTAGGCTCTTCTAGGAGAAGCACGCGGGGTTTCGTGGCCAGGGCCTTCGCCAAAACTAGCTTTTGCTGGTTCCCTCCGGAAAAAGAAGCGGCCGGCTGCTCAGGATCCTGAGGGCGAATCCTCAGGGCCTGAAACCAGTGCCGGGCCAGGGCCACCTCCTGGGAAGCGAGGACCATGCCCCCCCAGGTGAGGCTCCGGAGCACCGGAAGGCTGATGTTGGCCCTGGCGCTCAACGTCAGGACGAGCCCCTGGGCCTTGCGATCGGCGGGCACGAGGAATACCCCTTTCCGGATGGCCTCGAGGGGGGAACGGATGGGCTCGCCGTTTACAAAAGCCTGGCCTCTCAGCCCAAAGAGGGCCTCCACCACGGCGCTCCGCCCCGAGCCCACCACGCCCGCAAGCCCCAAGATCTCCCCCGGACGCAAGGAAAGCCTCAGGGGCTTAAGACCCACCCCCTCCACCTGGAGGGCAAGCGGAGTTTCGGCCTTGGGGGAGGCCAAGGTCAGCCGAGCCCGCTCCCGCTTGCCCACCATAAGCTCCACCAGCGCCTCCGGTGTGAGGCTGGCCAAGGGAAGGGTGGCCACGCGCTGTCCGTCCCGTAAGACGGTCACCCGATCGGCCAGACGGAAGACCTCTTCCAACCGATGGCTGATCCACACGAGGCCGAGGTTCCTACTCCTTAGGTCGGCCACGAGTTGGAAAAGCTGTTCGGCCTCACGGGCGCTCAGGGCAGCCGTGGCCTCGTCGAAAACCAAGATGCGGGCTTTCTGGCCTAGGGCCTGGGCTACCGCCACCAGGGCCTGCTGTCCCGCCTCGAGGGACCCTACCGGGGCCTCAGGGGGGATCTCCAGGCTGAGCCCCTCCAGGAGACCCCGGGCCCGTGCATAGAGCTCCCGCCGGCCTACCAGAGGCGAGAAACGGCCAAGGAAGAGGTTTTCCGCTACGGAAAGGTTGGGCGCCAGGTTGAGCTCCTGGTAGACCATGGCGATTCCCTGCCGCCGAGCTTCCTGGACGCTCCCTAGACGGAGGCGGCGCCCGTCGAGCCAAACCTCCCCCCCGTCCGGCGCCAGGGCTCCGGAGAGGATCTTCATGAGGGTGGACTTCCCGGCCCCGTTTTCCCCCACAAGGGCGTGGACCTCTCCTGCCTCCACGGCAAAATCCACCCCCTTGAGGGCCTCTATGCCCCCGAAGCGCTTATGAATGCCGCGCATCTCCAAAAGGGCCATCAGAAAACCACCCCCGCGCGTAGGATGAGGTTAGCGTAGGGGGTAAACTCCCCGGTGCGGACCACAGCCTTGGCCCCGGCCGTAAGTTCCTTGAAGCGCTGGTGAGGGACGTAGACCAGCTCCACGGCGGTAGACCCCTTAAAGATCGCGACTACCTTGTCGTGGAGTTCAGGGCTCCTCTCCCTTATCTCCTGGGCCAAGACCACCCCTTCTGCCTGGACTTCCTGTAAAATAGTCTGCACCACGTCTAAAAACGGAGGGCGCCCGGGAGCGTACGCCAGATCGATACGCAAGGGGCCTTCGGGAATAGGAAGGCCCGCATCCGCCACCACCAGGAGGTCCCCATGACCCAGGGAGGCCACCGCCTGGGCCAGAAGCGGATGAAGGATTCCGCCCTTTTTCATCCCGTACCTCCTAAAAAGGCTTCCACCTCGCTCCGGAAGGGCAGGGAAGGCTGGGCCCCGGGGCGGGTGGTGGCCAAAGCGCCTGCGGCACTGGCAAAGCGTAGCGCCACCCGCATCCTCATTCCCTCGGCCAAGGCCACGGCCAGGGCCCCGGCGAAGGCGTCCCCCGCCGCCGTAGTGTCCACCGCCCGGACGGCGAAGGCCGGGAAGTGGCCTTCCTCCTCCCCCGACCAAACCGCTCCCTGGGCCCCCAAGGTGAGGACTACCTGGGGCACCAGCCCCCGGAGACGGCGAGCAAGGTCCAAGGCCTCTTCCGGTGTACGGGGTAGGCTGGCTTCGGCCAGCTGCGCGGCCTCTACTTCGTTTACCAGAAGGAGGTCCACCTCTTGCCAAACCGAAGATGGTAGCTTCTGGGCCGGGGCCGCGTTAAGGAGAATCCGGGCGCCGGCGTTTCGGCCTAAGGCCACTGCCTGGGCCACGGTCTCGAGGGGTATTTCCAGTTGGAGGAGGAGCACCTTAGCCTCCCGAAAGGCCGTTTCGGGGAGGTCTCCTGGGGCCAAGCGGGCGTTGGCCCCCGGGGCGACGGCGATCTGGTTCTGCCCCGTGGGGTCCACCAAGATAAAGGCGGCTCCGCTTGGGCCAGGCGTTTCCTGCACCCACGTCACGTCCACCCCCTCCTGGGCCAGGCTGGCCTTCAGGGTTCGGCCGAAGCCATCCTCGCCTATCCGGCCGAGCATGCGCACCCTCCCCCCGAGCCGGGCTGCCGCCACCGCCTGGTTGGCGCCCTTGCCCCCGGGATGGGTCTCATAGGCTTCGCCGAGGACCGTTTCCCCTGGCCTGGGCAGGCGCGCCACCCGCAGGACCAGGTCCATGTTGAGGCTTCCCACCACCACGATCATCTGCCCACCTCCCGGGTGGACCCGCGGGGCACCAGGGTCACGGGCAAGACCGTCCGCGCCGCTTCCCCCTCAGGCTCCTGGACACGGCGAAGCAAAAGACCCACCGCAGCCTCGGCCATCTGCGGTATCGGCTGGCGGACGGTCGTGAGGGGAGGATAGGCCAGGGTGGCCCAGGGGATGTCGTCGTAGCCGATAAGGGAAACCTCCTCGGGCACCCGGGTCCCCGATTCCCGGAGAACCTCGAGGGCTGCCAGGGCAATGGCATCGTTAGCTGCGGCCACGAAGGTCACTTCTTCCCTGGCCTTCTGTAAACGCGCTCGTGCCCTGGGTGTAAGGCTGAGGCTGAAGGGAACTTCCTCCTCCCAAACCACCTCCAGGCCTCCTTCCTGGGCCTCCACCAGGAAGCCTTCTCGGCGTAGACGAGCGCTCCGCAAGCTCTGAGGCCCAGATAGGATACCCACCCGTTGATGGCCCAGTTCCAGCGCGTGGCGGGCCTGAAGCCTGCCTCCCAGGAAGTGATCTGCCTCAACCCCGTCAACCCCTTCCGCGGTGCGGTCTACGAGGACCACGGGAAAAGGCGGGGGTTTGTAAGAGTTTACGGGTACCCAGATGGCCCCCGCCACCTGCTCCTCAGCCAGGTGGCGCAGCCCCTCCTCTTGTACGGCCTCGTCCTCCAAGGAGTCCACTAGGGTGAGGGTGTAGCCTGCCCTGTGAACGGCGAGGCCGATGGCTTGGGCTAGTCCCGGGAAGAAAGGGTTGGTGAGGTCAGGCAGAATCAGGCCTAGAATACGGCTTTGGCCGCGACGAAGAGCCTGCGCTTGTCGGTTCAGTCGGTAGCCCAGGGTCTCCACGGCAGCCCACACGCGGTCGGCCACCTCAGGGCGCACCCGCTTTGTCCCGTTAAGCACGTGGGAAACCGTGGTGTGGGAAACGCCTGCCAGTTTGGCCACATCCCGCAGGGTGGGCATGGTTTAACGTTCAACCCCCTAGTTGAGGCTATGCTAGCACACCCTGAGGGGGCGGTCAAGGGCTTTGGGGCTTGCCTCAGACTTGACCGCTGTACTGCATAGAGCCCCAAGGAAGCGCAGGGCGGAGAGGGGGTTGAAGGAGAAGATTTCTAGGGCTGCCTTCTTCTCCCTCACCCCCTCCCGGTGAAGCTTGGAAACCAGAAAGGCCCACAGCCCCGCCAGCACCCACGCTCCCGTTCCCCCAAAGCGCACGTCCTGCACCCAGGAAGACCGCCTGGAGCCCTTCCGGGTCTAAGCGGGGAAGAAGGGGTGGTCAGGGCGGTGTGGCCTAAGACCTTGCACAGGGGTAGGGTTTGGCGCGGGCAGGGAGTCCACACAGCTCAGGAAGGCCTCCAGGATGAGGGCCAGAAGGCCCCACAGGAGCACCGCCGGTTGGGGGCCCGGGGATCTGGAACTTGGGATAGGGCTTTACGCAGGGTCATGGCCCTCCTTTACCCTAAGAGCCGCATATCGGTCAAGTCTGGCAAGCCCGGATAGACTAGATTACGCTGAGGGTTCTGTGCTAGGATAGAGATCACACATGCGCTCTTACCTCCTCCGCTCCTGGCTCTTCCGGGTCGTAGCGCTTCACCAGGGCGGAGGTGTCCAGGTAGGGAGGGATCACCGCCCCTCCCGGTCCTCGAGGACCACCTCCGAGAGGCCAATCCTGCGCCCGGCTACCCGTTCCAGGTAACGGCGGTAGGCCTCCTCCATTTGGGCCGGGGTCACGGCCCGTTCGGGCACCTCCAACAGTCCCTCCTCGGCTAGGGCCAGGAGCAAGGGAGCCTCCTCCTCCGGGAGGAGGTCCAGGGCGAGGCGGAGGACTTCCGCCTCGGTGCGCCCCGTGGTACGGGCCAGGCGCTTCAGCTTGGCCTCCTCCTCAGGAGTGAGGTAGATTTGCTTGCGTAGCATACAGCGTTATTGTACGTCGCCCTGGTACGGGGAAAGGAGAACATGCACCCGCCGCCAGGTCCTTGGGCTACGGGCGCTCTCGGGCCTAGGTCCTTCCTTTCAAACGGGATGCTCTTTGAAAAGCCCCACGCCTCGAGGACCAGCCTCCTCGTGCGTTACTCCCCGTAGCGCTTGAGATCCTTCTCCTTGAAGACCCGGAAGCTGGACTTAGGCGGCCTCTACCTGCACCGGTAACAGAGGGCTCAAATCCAGGCTCAGCTTACCTGCGATAAGTCGCCGTCGGCATGGGTAGAAACTCAACTTCAGCCGCTCCAAGACCTGCCTCGCCGCGTACCAAGCGTCAAACAGTACGCCTTCCGGCTGAAAGCCCTTCTCCTCCCTCCCCTCCGCCCGGGCCTGGGCCAGGGTGGTCTGGAGGCGCAGGGCCAGAACCTCCACCCGCTTGACCTGGGCGCTTTTCCCCTTGCCGCTTCCCCGCAGGTGCTTCCCGTCCACCACCAGGACCTCCCCAAGGTCGGCTTCGGGGAAGACCTGGAGGAGGGCCTCCTGGAGCTTCTCAGGATCCAGGCGGTGGCTGCTTCTCCGTCAGGAGAACATCTTGGGGAGAAGGGTGATGGCGGTGTGGCCCGGGGGCTTGCGCAGGCCGAGGTGGGGTAGAAGATGGGGGTTGGCGCGGGCGAAGCGTTCCACGCCGCGCAGGGAGTCCACGCGGGAAAGGAAAGCCACCAGGATGAGGGCCAGAAGACCCCAAAGGGGGTACTGCCGGT
>NZ_ATXJ01000030.1 GCF_000421625.1 Thermus islandicus DSM 21543
CCTGGGCACCCCCGTTTTTCGGGGCGTCTCTCATCAGCCCTGGCCGATGGTGCCCTGGGACGGCAGGATGGTGCGGCTGGCCCGGGAGATGCGGCTGGAAGGGTGGAGCGTGTGGTACGAGGTGGTGGGGGGACGAAAGGGCGTGGTCCTCTACGCCCTCGAGGCCCGGGCGTGAGCGTCTAGCCCGCGTCTCTCTTAGGTACAAAAGAGGCATAATCTAGGAGGCATGTAGCTAAGATGCTCCCGGAAGCGCTCGCCAAAGCCCTGGCCCTCCTCGAGGGGGAGCTCGCCGCCCTCGAGGCCCGCCTGCAAAGGGAGCGGGAATACCTTTCGGCCCTCTCCCCGTGTACTGGCGGAAGGCGCGGTGTGGCAAGGACAACTGCACCCGGTGCCCCCACGGGCCTTATCCGTACCTGGCGGCGAGCGTCGGGCACGGCGAGCCTCGAGGCCTTGCGCACGGTGAGCTGCTGATGGCTTCAGCCGTCATTAGCTCACTCTGCGCCTTGACCAAATGTGACGAAAAAGGGCGGATTCCCCTGCCAGCTGAAGCAGGCGGTCCCCTGCGCCTGAAATTTCTGTGGGTTACGGAACGGCTTAAGAACTCCACCACGAGAAGGGGGGCCTTGAGCCTTCCCTCGGCGTAAGGGGGGGCCAAAAGGACCTCGGGCAGGAAGCGGGGAGGGGAGACCCTAGGGTAAAGGGGCCAGAGGAGAACGACGAAGCCTAAGGGGACCGAGGCGAGGGGCGTCAAGGTGAAGAAGGTGGAGCGGCCCATCCCCCGCATCCTACCCGGGCCTCGAGGGGGGCAGCGGGGCGGTGGCGTAGCACCGTCTTACCCCAAGCGCCCTTTGCTTTCCCTTGTTTGGGGTAAGACACCCCGCCTCGAGGGGCAAGCCCCCCGGCCTGCCGCCCTCGAGGGGGGAGAGGTCTGGGCCTGGAGGGGCCTCGAGGCTCACCCCCCACCCCGCAGGTAGACTGTAGGCGAGATGGCACGGCAAATCGTCCTTCTTGCGCTCGGTCTGGTCCTCGCGGCTTGCGGCAAGCTGAACCTGCCCGGCCTCACGCCTCCCCCCTTCACGGGGGCCCTGGGCCTCTCCTCCCCCCTCCAGACCGTAGCCCCCGGGGGCCAGGTCCAGGTGCCGGTGCAGGCGACCTTCAACGACCCCCAGGTGGCCTCCGTCACCCTCACCGTCCGCCTCGCCGACCCCTGCGCCAAGGGGACCTCCAACTGCCCGGGCTGGGACGCGAGCCGCTACCCCAGGGTGGCCCACCCCACGGGGAGCTACACCCTGACCCCAGGGAACCCAAGCGCCACCCTCACCTTCCAGGTGGACGCGGGGGCGATCCGTAGAGCCTAAGCCCCTGCACCTCCGCGCAGGCCCAAAGCGGCCTCCCCTTTAGGCCCTGGCAGGGAGCGAGAGGGTCGCCCTCTAGAGGACCCTTAAGCCGCTCCCTGAAGTAGCCCCGCAGGCAGAGGGGTTCGTTCGGGCCAAGCCCCCGGCAGAGGAAGGCGGCCAGACTCCTCGGCATGGGGGCCAGGGCCTGCCCCACGCGGTACGGGGGCTTGGCTTGGGTGTCGTAGAGCCGGAGCCAGACCGAGGCCACAAAGCCCCCCAGGACAAGGGGGGGCAACAGGAGTAGGAACAGGACCCATCGCTTCATGGGCACACCGAGGGCCTGGGAAACCCTCGCGCAGAAGCCGCACCCCCCGTCGTAGTGGATCCGCACCCGCCCAAGCCTCCAAAGCCTCCGCCACGCCCTTCCCGCCCCGTCCAGAAAGGGAGAGGGGAGGAAGAGCGCGAGGAAGGCGAGCATGACCCAAGGGAAGTTGCCGATGTCCAGGAGGAAGAATCCCAGGCGAAGGCTCATTAAGAGGAGGGTCCCCAGGAGCCGGAGCTCCCAAAGGGGCAGGAGGAGGAGAAAGGGGGCGGAGGCCTCCACGACGTAGACGTAGCGGGAGAGGAAGACCAGCACCTCCTTGGGGAGGAGGAAGCTCAAGGCGTAGCCCAGGTCCGTTCCGTAGCTCCTGAGGGCGTAGAAGGCCGCGGAACCCTCCACGAAGTAGCCGTGAAAGTCCTTGATCACCGCGTTCAGGAAATAGGCGAAGAAGCCCATCACGAGGAAGGGGAGGAGGCCCCAGGCCACCCCGGGTTGGGGGAGGCCTTTGGTCAAGGCCGCCTCCCACCCGAAGCTTCCCTGGAGGGGGAGGAAGGCCGAAAGGAGGAGAAGGGCGGGGACGAGGACGTGTCCGGTGTTCAGAAGAAGGGGGTTGCGATCGTAGAGGGCGAGGAGGAGGAAGCCTGCGGTAACCGCGACCTGGCGGGGTTTCACCCCGAGGGCAAAGGCCAAAAGGGCGAGGAGGAGGAGGGCGAGGAGGAAGTAGGCGAGCTAAGCCGGGCCGTAGAAGAGGGGGAAGGTAGGCCGGAAGTAGCGGAAGGCTTCCTCGTGGGAGAGAAGCCCTTGGTCCCCGTACCAAAGGGCAAACCAGGGAAGGTGGCTTTGCCCGAGGTCGAGGAGCGCGGCGAAGGCGAGGAGGACCCGGAAGAGAGAAACCGCCCGCGGGTCCAGGACCAGCACCCCCTGGAGGGCGCGGAGGGCGCGCAAGGGGGCTAGGGTCAAGGGAGAGACTTGAAGAGAGCCTTGGCCTGCTCCAGCTCCTCTTGGGTGAGTTCCTTTTCCCATTCCTTCAAGAGCCGCTCGGCCTCTGGAACCCTTAGGCCCGAGGCTTTCAGCAGGTAGGCGTAGGCCTCTACCTTGCGCCCGGCCTCCTTCAGGCAGAGGGCCTGGACGTAGGCGTTGTAGCCGGGGGCCACCTTGCCCTCAGGGCCAGCGGCCAACCGGCAGGCCTCGGCCTTGTCCTGGGCGATACCATTCCCGTGGTACAAGGCGAGGAGGTAGACTAGGGTGGCGTAGGTTTCAAACCCCACGTAGGGCTTGGCCAAGGAAACCGCCCTCTTGGGGTCCGGGTCCCCGCCAAGGCCGAAGTAGAGCAGGTAGGCCAGCCGCCCAAAGGCACCGAAGATCCCCGCCTTAACAGCCTCTTCAAAGAGGGCGCGGGCTTTGGCCGGGTCCGGCTCTAAGAGCCCGGGGAGGCCTCCAGGAGTGTTGTAGATTCTGCCTAGCTGGTACTTACCCATCGGGTCCCCCTTTTCTGCGGCATCTTGGATCAGCCGAAGCCCCTTCGCCGGATCCCGGGGGACCCCTGTGCCCAGGATTAGAGCCACGCCGTAAACGGCTTGGGCCGTGAGGTTGCCCTTTTCCATGGCCCCGCGAAGGAGCTCGCCGGCGCGTTGATAGTCCTCGGCATCGCTTCCTATCCGGCGGTACCGGTTCCCCAGCATGAGCGCCATCCAGGTGGCCCCCCAGGTGCTCCCCCGGCCTTGGGCCCAGGAAAAGAAGTCCCAGGCTTTGTTCAAGTCCCTGGGATAGACCACCCCGTCCAGGTAGAGGTAGCCGATGACCACGCCCTCCGTGGGGTTGCCCGCTTGGTAGCTTTGGACGATCGCGGCCAAGGCGGAGTTTCGGTCCGGTCCATCGCTCTTGGCCGCCGCAACCCAGGTCCAGAAGGGGTCCTGGGGTTGCGCTGTAGCCGAAAGGGCGAGGAGGACGAGGAGGAAACCTGCCAAGCCTTTGCGCATCCTTGGTTCACCTCCGGTCCCAGTCTACAGTCGGGGCCCACCCCCCCTGAAGGCGCGGTCGGGCTCGAGCACAGGCCACCACTGGGAACGGGCGGGGTCTATAAGCGGGGGACGGTAGGAGAAAAAGTGGGTGGTGTCGGTGGTACCAGTCGGGTCGATTACTGCTACGCTACCCCCGCCCCCGCTGTCTTGGTTTTAGTTGGAGCTAGAGTCGGTGGAGTCAGTGGTCTTCTTAGTGTCGTTGGGCTCCTTAGTGTCGTTGGGCTTAGTGTCATTGGTACTCGAGGGGTCCCTCGGCGTGCAGTCACGTTCCCTCTGCACATCGTACATCTCGTCCCGCGTGGTGCTAGTGAAGGTGAGGGTCCCCCTCGAGGACAGCCCCCCCGCGCTCGGGCTCCAGGTCTTCAGCTTGCGCCAGTACTCGGTGACGGTGACGGTCCCTTTCAGGTCCGATGGACAGTCTTCTGTGCGCGTTTTGGTCCAGGTGGCCAGCACCTCGTCCCCCGGAGCGGCGTAGTAGCCCGGGGCCGCCTGCCGGCAACTCCCGTCGTAGCAAAGGGTGCCGGGCAGGGGGCCGGTGTAGGTCGCGGTCACGGTGGCGCTGCTGTAGGAGCGCACCGTGGCCTGGGCGGGCGAAACGGACTGCAGGGTATAGATTCCCGTCCAGGAGACGGAGCCCTGGGACCTCGAGACCAAGGCCTCTGCGCTCGCCGAGAGCCCGTAGACCTTGGGCAGGGCGGAGAGGCTCCGAGAGCCGCCACTTCCGAGGGTGGCCCCATGAGGTCCCGCAATTGCATTCCTAGAGTTGTCCCCAAACTCAGAGAGGCAGGTACAGGATGGCGTTCTCCAGCTCCCCGGGCCGCGCCGTAGCCAGGAGAAGCTCCAGATCCTCTAGGATCCGGCCTACGCCAACCCCCCGGCGCAAGAGGATGAGTCCCGGCATAGGCTTTCCCCCTCTATGCGCCGCGCGGCCTCGGCGCTCAGGGTGGCCCGGTCCCTGGACACCACCACCCGCCCTTCCCTGGCAGCCCACTCCAGGATTTCGGGGTCCGACCTCCCTCCAAGGCCCACATCCACCACCCGCACCACGTCTAGCCCAGGGTGGCGCCGCCTCAGGCCGAGGAGGAGGGCCTTCTCCACGTTCTCGTCAAGGAGAAGCTTCACGCCCTACCCAGCCGGGCTAGAAGGGGCTTAGGAAGGTGGGCCCTGGCCCGCTCCTCCGCCTCCCGGGTCTCCCTCTTTACCCTCTCCCGGTAGGCGGCCACCTCCTCCGGGTGGCGCAGGGCCCAGGCCAGGATGGCGTACACGTCCGCGAGGTTCAGGCTGGGGTAGGCCAGGACCATCTCCTCAGGGGAGAGGCCCCCCTCGTAGGCGTCCAGGAGGTCTTCTAGGTAGACCCGGGTGCCCTCTACCCGGAGGCCTCCGGCCTCGTCCGCCACCAGGGGGATCCGCTCAGTCAGGATCATGCGCCTCTCAGTATACTCTGGGGCAGTCTACGCCAGTAATGCAGTCTACGCCAGCAATCCGGGTCACCCCTGTCGCGTCGTTATGTAGGGTTCCCCCTGAGCGCACCGCGATCGGGGCGGTGGTTCTAGCCTCGAGGGTTGAGAAGGAAAGGAGGGCGCGTTCGGGGGCGCCCGGACGCCCCGGGCCCTCTCCCTTGCGGCCAGCCCGGAGGCGGGTTAGGGTAAACCCATGCAGGTCCTACTCTACCAGGACCTCGAGGTCCCCCCCACCTCCAGGAGCGCCTGGAGCGGGTGCTGGGGGCCCTGCGCTCGGGGCACCTGGCCCAGGCCGAGCTGAAGAAGCTCACGCCCACCCCCTACTTCCGCGCCAAGCTCAGCGACCGCGACCGCCTCCTCCTCAAACCGGTGCGGGTGGGGGAGGAGGGGGCTTGGCTTGTCCTCGAGGTCATCCCCAACCACGCCTACCACCGCTCCCGCTTCCTCCGAGGGGCAGAGGTGCGGGAGGAGGAAGTCCTGGTCCCGGAGCCCGTCCTTGCCCAAGCCGAGCCCGTGCGCCACCTGGACCTCAAGGCGCCCCGCTTCCACCTCCTGGACAAGCCCCTCACCTTTGACCAGGCCCAGGAGGCCGTCCTCCGGGCCCCGCTTCCCCTCCTCCTGGGCCCGGCGGGCTCCGGGAAAACCGCCTTGGTGCTGGAAAAGCTTCGCCAGCAAGCAGGGCACGTCCTCTACACCACCCTAAGCCCCTTCCTGGCCCGGGAGGCTCGCCGCCTCTACTTTGCCCACGGCTACGAGAACCCCTATCAGGAGGCCGACTTCCTCTCCTTCCGCGAGTTCCTGGAAACCCTCGAGGTGCCCAAGGGAAGGGAGGTGGGCTTCCGCGACTTCCTCCGCTTCTTCGCCCCCCGGGCCCGGGCTTATGCCTTCACCCACGCCCACGCCCTCTTTGAGGAGTTCCGGGGGGTACTTTTGGCGAACCCCGTGGGGCCCCTCTCCCTGGAGGCCTACCTGGCCCTGGGGGTGCGGCAGAGCCTCTACCCCAAGGACCTAAGGCCCCAGGTGTACGCGCTCTTCCGGAACTACCTGGACTTCCTCCAGGAGGAGGGGCTCTACGACCCTAGCCTCCTCGCCCACCGCTACCGGGAGCGGGTGGAGCCCGTCTACGACTTCGTGGCGGTGGACGAGGTTCAGGACCTCACCCTGGCCCAGGTGGACCTTCTCCTCCGCAGCCTCAAGGTCAAGGGGGCCTTTCTCCTCTCCGGGGACAGCCACCAGATCGTCCACCCCAACTTCTTCAGCTGGGCCACCCTGAAAAGCTACTTCTTTCGGGAGGACGCCCAGGCCGTGGAGCGCATCACCGTCCTTAAGGCCAACTACCGCAACGCCCGGAAGGTCTCCGAGCTCGCCAACCGCCTCCTCAAGCTCAAGCAGGCCCGCTTCGGTTCCGTGGATCGGGAGAGCACCTACCTGGTGGAGCCCCAAGGGGAGAGGGAGGGACGGGTGGTCCTCCACCGGGCGGCGCCCGAGCTCCTGAAGGAGCTGGACCGGCGGACCCGGCAGAGCGCCCAGGTGGCGGTGGTGGTCCTCCGGGACGAGGACAAGGAGCGCGCCCGCCAGGTCCTGGGCACGCCCCTCCTCTTCTCCACCCAGGAGGTGAAGGGCCTGGAGTACCCCACCGTGGTCCTCTTCCGCCCCGTAGACAGCGCCCCCGAGGTCTACCGGGAGGTGGCCCGGGGGGTGGGCCCGGAGGACCTCGAGGGCCCCCTGGTCTACCGCAGGGCCCGCGACAAGGAGGACAAGTCCCTGGAGGTCTATAAGTTCTACACCAACGCCCTCTACGTGGCCGTGACCCGGGCGGTGGAGGAGGTGGTCTGGCTGGAGGAAGACCCCCAGCACCCCTTTTTGCGCCTTTTGGGCCTGGAGCCCGGGAAGGAGCTGGAGGTGGCCGCTCGGGCCTCCAGCCGGGAGGAGTGGGCCAGGGAGGCGGCCCGCCTCGAGGCCCACGGCAACCTGGAGCAGGCCCGGGCGGTGCGGGAGGCCTTCCTCAAGCAGCGCCCTGTGCCCTGGACCGTGTACGACCGGGAACGGGTCCGGGCCCTCTTAGCTGAGCTTCGCTTAGGCCGCCTCCGGGGGAAGGCCCTCAGGGAGCTTTACGAGTACGCCCTTTTCCACCGGGCCCGCCCCGTCCTGGAGGCCCTGGTCCAAGCCGGGCACGAGGGGGCGCGGAACGTGCTAAGGCCCCTCCTGGCCCCCAGCCCGGACTACGGCGAGGAGCAGTTCGGCGACCTGGAGCGGCGCCTTCTGCGCAGCTACGAGGGGAGGGGGTGGAAGGAGGTGCTGTGGGAGGTGAAAACAGTTAAAAAATAGCCCACAAATCCGCCCACTTCCTCTTTCCCGTCCCCAGTTTGTCCAAGAGCATAAAACTCCACGGAGGGCGGCAAAAGAGGCAAAAGGGGGTAAAATGAACCCAGGAATGCCCGAGGCCAAAGCCCCAAAGCTCTACCTCGGCGTCCACGCCCGCCTGGTCTTCCCCGACCCCAGGGACGAAAAGGCGGTCCTGGACCTGATGCGCCGCTTCTCCAGCGCGGTGAGGTTCGCCTACAACCGCCTCCTTGAGGGCAAGGACCGGAAGAAGCTCAAACAAGCCGACGGGCCCCTCTGCCCCCTCTTCCGCCTCAACACCCGCTACGCCGACGGGGCCATAGAGAAGGCCAAGGCCCTGATCGCCTCGGCGGAGGAGCTCGGAAGCGACCCCCGCAAGGTGGTCTTCGGCGGAAGAGGGCTCTTTGAGCAGCTCAAGCGGAAGCACCTCTCGGGCAAGCCCCTGGAAGCCCTCAAGCGGAGGTGGAAGGAGAAGAGGCAAGGGCTCCTCTACAGCCGGGGGGACAAGAGCAGGGAGGGCAACCTCAA
>NZ_ATXJ01000031.1 GCF_000421625.1 Thermus islandicus DSM 21543
GGAGAGGAGGTACCCGAGATTCCGCGGGAGGGTGGGTTCAAACTACGAGGGAAACCCCCAGACTTGACCTATATGCGGCTCCTGGAGTAAAGAGGGGCATGACCCTGCGTGAAGCCCTATCCCAGGTCCCAGACCCTCGGGCTCGCAACCGGCAGTACCCCCTTTGGGGTCTTCTGGCCCTCATCCTGGTGGCTTTCCTTTCCCGCGTGGACTCCCTGAGCGGCGTGGAACGCTTCGCCCGCTTGGGTACGGGACGTTCTCCTCCACGGTCAGCTCCGAAGGAGCTACCTTGTGGATGCCTGCCAGGTGCGGGGAGTGGGGGCACAGGTCTTGGCGGCCCTCCGGGCCTTTCTGGTCTCCCTGCTCCACCGCCAGGGGGTCAGGGAGAAGAAGGCGGCCTTGGAGGCCTTCTCCTTCAACCCCCTCTCCGCCCTGCGCTTCCTGGGGCTCTATGCAGTATAGCGGTCCAGTCTGCCAACTTCCCCGACGCCTTTGAGGCCAGCCCCGCGGTCTGTTCAAGGGGGACACACCCGGGGAGAGTCTGGGGCGCCTATCCCCAACTTGCGCCCCGGGGCCTGGGCAGGAGCAGGAAGCCGCCGAAGAAGAGGAGCCCTGCCAGGGCGTGTCGCCCCAGCGGGGTCAGGACCTCGAGGCCGCGCCCCCCGGACCCAAGGAGGGGGTGCGCCTTCCCCTTTACGCGCTGCGGGCCCGGGGAGCAGCCGGCTGTACCCCGCTTTGCGCGGGGTGGGGGCCGCCGTGATCTAAGACCCCGAGGACAGACCCAGCCTCCTCCTTCCCGCCCCGGGCCAGCTGTTTTCCTGCGGGCCCTCGAGGCTCTCCTTCTGCAGGCTCCCTTGCCTTCCGAACCCCAGGGCCTGGCGGCCCTCTAGCCCTGCCCCCGCCTGGGGCATCCCAAGAAGAGGGGGTCTACACGAAGGCCCGCCCCTCACGGACCCCAAGCGGGCGCCCAAACCCGAGGGGGTTCGCTCGGGCGGGGTTGGGCCCTGGGGACCGGGTTTTCCGGTCTCGGTATAATCGTAGCGCGCGGCAAGTCTCTCCAAAGAGGGTTACGCGCCGAGGATCTTGAAAAGCGGCTACCCAACAGGCTAGGTTATGGGTTTCATCCAAGCTTTACAGCTTGGCTACGTTGTCGGGCGAAAGGAGGTGAAAAGTGGAAGCTTTGGAAATAGATATCACCCCAAACCGGGCCGTGGCCCGCAGGCTGGGGGTGCCCTACCGCACCCTTTCGGGGCTGGCCCGGGAGCTCCTCCGGGAGGGGGAGCTTCTCTTGGCCTCTCCCTACCAGGCCCGGCGCCTCCTGGTGCAGGCGGTGCGTGAGGCCCTGGCCCCCAAGGACCCCCAGGGCTTGGCCGCGGCTCTGGAGGGCCCGGTGCGGACCCTCCTCCTCGCCCTCCAGGCTTCCGGCCAGGGGGAGGAGGGCCTTGGCCGCCTGGCGAAGGAGGCCTCTCCCCGCCTCGCCCGGCTCGCCCGGGTGGCCCGCCGTTACGAGGAGCTCCTCAGGGAACGGAGGCTTCTAGACCCCGTGGAGGCCCTGCCGCGGGCCGGGGCCCTGGGCAGGCGGCTTCCCCTAAGGGTGCGGCACTACCCCTACCTAGGGGTGGGGGAGCTCGCCTTTTTGCGGGGGGCCGCGGCCCCGGGGAGCGCGGTGGAGCTCCTCCTCCCCGAGGGGGAGTGGGGCGAGGCCAACGCCCGGGCCAAGGAGGCCCTGGAGGAGGCGGGCCTTAAGGTCCAGCCCCTCAACCTCTCCGGCCCGGGAGGGGCCTTCCTCCGGGGGGAGGGCGTCTCGGGCTCCCGGGTCCTTGCCCTGAGCTTCCCCGACATGGAGGCCGAGGTGCGCCACGTCCTGGCCTCCCTCAAGGCCCTCCTCAAGGAAGGGGTTCCCGCTAAAGAGCTCGCCCTCATCGCCCGGGACGACCGCCGGTACGGCCCCCTGGTGGCGGCCATCGGGTTTGAGCAGGGCCTGCCCGTGCGCCTTCTCTACCGCATCCCTGTGGGGGAGACCCGGGTGGGGGGGCTCGCCCTTCTCCTGGCCGAGGCCCTCCAGGGCTTCCCCTACGAGGCCACCCTGCGCCTCCTCTTCCACCCCCTCTTTCCCTGGCCCAGGGAGGTGGACCTGGACAAGGTGCGCCTAAGGCGGCCCTCCGGGGAGGAGTGGAAGGGGCTTGGCCTTCCCGACCCACTTCTGGAGCTTGCCCAGGGGAGATCGGGCCGGGAGCTCGTCCAGGGCTTCCGCAGGGCGCTTTCGCCCCTGAAGCGGCGGCTTGGGGGCTGGCCCCGGGAGCGGGCGGCCCTGGAGGCCCTCCTCGAGGGGCTGGCCGAGCTGGAGGAGGAGAACCGGGAGGGCTTCCTCCAGGGGGTGCCCGAGCTCCTCTACCACCTCACCGTGCCCGCCCAGCCGGGCTACGCGGGGGTGGAGCTCCACACGCCCCTCGCCCGCTATGGGGGCGCCTTTCGCCACCTCTTCGTCCTGGGCATGGCGGAGGGCCTCACCCCGCCCCCCGTGGGGGAGGCGCCCATGCTGGGCCTGCCCGAGGTGCGGGAGCTCAAGGAGAGGTTCGGCCTGCCCCTGGAGGAGCCCTGGGAGGCGGCCCTGCGGGAGGCCCTGGTCTTCGCCGCCCTTTTAGAGAGCCTGGTGGAGGGGGGAGAGGCGGTCCTCACCTACCCTGAGGGGGTGGAAGGGAGCCCGGTGCCCCCAAGCCCCTTCCTGGAGCGCCTGGGCTTGGAGCCGAGGAGGCCTGGGGACACCCTGATAGGAAGCCTGGTGGAGGCGCGAAGGAGGGGCTGCTGGGAGGGGGATTCCCTCCGGGAGGCCATGGAGCGGGCCCTCGGGGCGGAGGAAGAGCGCTTGGCGGGAGAGGCGGCCTCGCCCTACCACGGGGCCACCGGGGAGCCCTTCCTGCCGAAAAGCCTTTCGGTCTCGGAGCTCGAGGACCTGGCCACCTGTCCCTTCCGCTTTTACGTCCGCCACCTCCTCCGCCCCCGGGGGGACCAGGAGGCGGGGGACGGGGACCGGGCGGACCTGGGGGCCTTCCTGCACCGGGTCATCGCCCGCGTCTTCCGGGCCGCCCAAGCAGAGGGCAAACAAAGGGGCAAGGAGGTGAGCGTCCTTGCGGAAGCGGGCCTTTTGGCGAAGGCCTTCTCGGAGGTGGAGGCGGAGTGGAAAAAGAGGCCCGATTCCCCCTTCTTCCTGAGGCGGCCCGACTGGCCCCACCGCCGGGGGAGGCTCCTTGGGCTTCTGGTCCGGGCCTTTCGCGATGGGAAGGGGTTCCTAAGGGAGGACGCGGAGATCGTGGCCGTGGAGGTGGAGGTGGGGAAGGAGAAGGTCTTTAAGGGGCTTGTGCCCGGCTACGATGGCCTGAAGGTGCGGGGCGTCATAGACCGCCTGGAGCGCCGCTCGGGAAGCCACTTTTACCTGGACTACAAGGTGGGGAGCGCCTTCCCCCGGGTGAAGGACCCGAGGACGGGGGAGCTCTCCGCAGACCTTCAGCTTCCCCTCTACCTCCTCCTCCACGGGAAGGGCCGGGGGGTGGGGGTCTACTACTCCCTCTCTTCCGGGAAGGCGCAGCAGGCAAAACTGGACCGGAGCGCTCTTTGGCGAGTGTTTAGAGGGGTTCGTAGGGCGTTAAAAAGTGGCGCCTTCCCGCCCCAGCCCGACCGCAAGGGCGAGGCCTGCCGGGGGTGCTCCGCGGCGCTCCTCTGCCGCTACGCCGGGAGGTAGGGATGGCGGAAGCGGATAAGGGGCTTTTTGTGGTGGCCGGGGCGGGAACGGGGAAGACCCACCGGCTGGTGAGGCGCTACCTGGAGTTCCTGGAGGCAGGGCGTTCCCCCCTCGAGGTGGTGGCGGTCACCTTCACGGAGAAGGCCGCCCTGGAGCTCCGCAGCCGGGTGCGCCGGGAGGTGCGGAAGGCGGGCATGCCCCAAAAAGAGCGCGTCCTCGCCGAGCTGGAGGCGGCCCCCATCGGCACCCTCCACGCCCTGGCCGCCAGGATCTGCCGGGAGTTCCCGGAGGAGGCGGGAGTCCCGGCGGACTTTCAGGTGATGGACGACCTCGAGGCCGCCCTCCTCCTGGAGGCGTGGCTGGAGGAAGCCCTCCTGGAGGAGCTCCAGAACCTGGAGTACGCTCCTTTGGTGGAGGCCCTGGGCTACGAGGGCCTCTTGGACACCCTGAGGGCGGTGGCGGGGGACCCCCTGGCGGCCGGGGAGCTCCTCCTTAAGGGGCCTAAGGAGGTGGCGGAGGCCCTCCGCCTCGAGGCCTGGCGGGGCCTTCAGTCCCGGCTGGAGGACCTGGAGCGCTCCCTGGGTGGGGAGCGGCTGGAGGAGCGATACCCAGGCTTCCCCAAAGCCTGGCGCGACGAGCCCCTGAGGGTCCTGGAGTGGGCCCAGGGGGTGAACCTGAACTGTAAGTCCTGGAGAAGCTACAGGAGCGACGCCACCTTCAAGGCGCTTCTTGAGCTAGTGCGGGAAGCGCGCGAATGGCTTGTTCCCAAGCCCGCGGACGAGCGCATGGAGGCGGTCTGGCCCCTCCTCCAGAGGCTTGCCGAGAGGGTGCTGGAGCGCTTGGAGGCCTGCCGCTTCCGGGCCCGGCGCCTGGGCTACGCCGACCTCGAGGTCCACGCCCTCCGCGCCCTGGAAAGGGAGGAGGTGAGGGCCTACTACCGAAGCCGCTTCCGCCGCCTCCTCTTGGACGAGCTCCAGGACACCAACCCCGTCCAGGTCCGCATCCTGGAGGCCCTCTTCCCCGACTTCGGGGACTGGACCGCGGTGGGGGACCCCAATCAGTCCATCTACGGCTTCCGTCGGGCGGACCCGCGGGTGATGGAGGGCCTGCTGGAGAAGGCCCAAGGGGTGGAACAAGAGGCCCTCCGGGAGAGCCGCCGCTACCACCAGGGCCTTGCGGACTTCCACAACCGCTTCTTCACGGACCTCCTCCCGGGGTACCGGCCCGTGGGCGCCTCGAGGCCTCCCACAGGGGAGGGTCCGTGGGTCTTCCACTTCCAGGGGGATCTGGAGAGCCAGGCCCGGTTCATCGCCCAGGAGGTGGGACGCCTGCTTTCGGAAGCTTTCCAGGTCTATGACCTCGGCGCGGGGACCTACCGGCCCCTGAGGTGTCGGGACGTGACGGTCCTCGGCCGCACCTGGTGGGATCTCACCCGGGTGGGGGAGGCGTTGCGGCGCCTGGGGGTGCCCGCGGTGGAGGCCGGGGGCGGCAACCTCCTGGAAAGCCGGGAGTTCCAGGACGCCTACCTGGCCCTCCGCTTCCTGGGGGACCCCGGGGACGAGGAGGCCCTCTTGGGGCTTCTCCGCTCCCCCTTCTTTGCCCTCACCGACGGGGAGATCCGCCGCCTGGCCGAGGCCCGGGGGGAAGGGGAGACCCTCTGGCAGGCCCTGAGGCACGGCGCACACCTCTCCCCCGAGGCCCAAAGGGCCAGGGAGACCCTCCAAGACCTCCTCCGGCGCAAGGCCCTCGAGGCCCCAAGCCGCCTCCTCCAGCGCCTGGATCAGGCCACAGGGTACACGGGGGTGGCCTCCCGCCTCCCCCAGGGCCAGAGGCGGGTAAAGGACTGGGAGGGCACCCTGGACCTAGTGCGGAGGCTGGAGGCGGGGAGCGAGGACCCCTTCCTGGTGGCCCGCCGCCTCCGCCTCCTCCTCCGCCACGGGATTCCCGTGCCCCGCCCCCCGTTGGAGGCGGGGGAGGCCCTCACCCTCCTCACCGTCCACGGGGCCAAGGGCCTGGAGTGGCCGGTGGTCTTCGTGCTGAACGCCGGGGGGTGGAACGGGCAGGGCCCGAGAAAGGACAAGCCCCTCTTCCGCCCCGGCCTCGCCCTGGTGCCCCCGCTCCTGGACAAAGAGGGGGAGCCCAGTGCCCTCTTCCACCTGGCGAAGCGCCGGGTGCGGGAGGAGGAAGGGCGGGAGGAGGACCGCCTCCTCTACGTGGCCGCCACCCGGGCCTCCGAGCGGCTTTACCTCCTCCTTGCGCCTGAAGGCTCCCTGGACCCTCAGGCCCTGCAGGAGGCGGGTTCAGAGGAGAAGGGCCTCGAGGAGGTCCAGAACCCCAAGGGGTGCGGGCCCCAGGAAGAGCCCCAGGCCAGGTGCCTCGTGGAGGGGCTTTCGGGGCTTCCCCTGGAGGCCCTGCCCATCTCCCTCCTCCCCCTGGCGGCGAAAGACCCTGAGGCCGCCCGCAGGCGGCTCCTTGGGGAGCCCGAGGAGGGCGAGGCCTGGGCGCTGGAGGACCCGGAAGAGGAGGAGGCCCCGGGCGGCGCCGGGGTGGGCCAGCTGGTCCACGCCCTTCTGGAGCGCTTTGACGCCCTGGAGGACCTGGAGAGGGAGGGCCCGGGCTTTCTGGAGGCAACCTTCCCCGGGGCGGAAAGGAAGGAGGTGGAGGAGGCCCTTGAGCTCGCCCGCGCCTTCTTCACCGCCCCGGCCTTCGCCCCCTACCGCGGGGACCCTGTGGCCAAGGAGGTGCCCGTGGCCCTGGAGCTCTTGGGGGTGCGCCTCGAGGGCCGGGCGGACCGGGTGGGGGAGGACTGGGTCTTAGACTACAAGACGGACCACCAGGTGAACGCGGAGGCCTACCTCCTGCAGGTGGGGCTCTACGCCTACGCCCTGGGGAAGCCCCGGGCCCTGGTGGCGGACCTGCGGGAGGGGACCCTGCATGAGGAGGAAAGCCCTAGGGCCAAGGAGCGGGCCGAGGAGGTCCTGCGCCGCCTCGTGGGCCTCCTTGGGGCGGAAGGGGGCCCGGGGTGAGGGCGGCCCTTGGGGAACCACGAGGCTACACCGTTCCGTGGCCCATAGTCGTCTATTTCACTCCTTGAGAGTCGCGACCACGGGCCACTTCCTGCTTCCACGACCCATAGCTCGTAGACCGGTCCCGAGGGGGAACCGTTCCGCCGCTAGAGGGATCTCTGCAGGCGTGACTTCCCGGGGAACTCCCGGTAGAGCCCGTGAGGTGGGCTATCCCGTACTTCTTCAGGTTGACGGCCGCGTTCAGGTCCCGGTCCACCTCCAGGCCGCAGGCCTCGCACCGGAAGACCCTCTGGGAAAGAGGCATCCTCCCGTGAAGCTGCCCGCACCGGGAGCAGAGGCGGGTACTGGGGAAGCTCCTGGGAGCCACGATCAGGGTCGCCCCGTACCACTCCGCCTTGTAGGCGAGCCTCCTCCGAAACGCTCCCCACCCCACGTCGGCCACGGACCGGGAAAGGCGCCCCCGGGAGAGGCCCTTGACGTTCAGGTCCTCCACCACGATGACCGGCTTGGTCTTCGCCAGCCAGGTGGTGAGCTTGTGCAAGAAGTCC
>NZ_ATXJ01000032.1 GCF_000421625.1 Thermus islandicus DSM 21543
GAGGAGCGGCTACGCTACTACCACGAGCGCCGGTTGCACTCGGGGCTCGGTTATCGGACGCCAAAGGAGGTGATGGCGGTAGACGCGGAGGCGCTGGGGAAAGAACTTGGGGACATCACACGGGAGGCAGGGTAAAAGTGTCTAAGTTTAGGGGGCTGGATGAGGGAACGGGCTTGGTCTACACCGAGTGGTTCGCGGGTGAGCCCCTTCCCTGGAGCGCCACGGAGTGCCCGGAGTGCGAGGGGATAGGGGAGGTGCCGGAGGTCCTCGAGGTCTTGGCCCCCGAGCCCTTGGACGACGGGACCGAGCTACGGGCGGAGTGGGTGCGGGCCTACCGGGAGGCGAGGCGGCGGGGCCTCTCCCCCGAGGAGGCCTTTAGGGCGGCGGAGGCAGAGGTGTGGGGCTTTGAGGAGCCTCCCTTCCAAGGCCCCTTTTTGGGAGGATAGAGGGCCCGGGGTGGAAGGGAAAGCGTCCTCAGGGGCTCCCTTGGGTTGCCTCCCGTCAGCTCTCGCAGGCCCGGCAGGAGAGGAGCAGGTCCCGGCTGTAGGCCTGGGCCATGCTCTGGCTGAACTGGTAGTAGAGGGCCTTGAGGCCTGAACGCCAGGCGTGGAGGACGAGGGCGTTCACGTCCTTCGGGGGGGCCTCGGGGTGGACCACCAGGTTAAGGGACTGGCCCTGGTCGATGTGCTTCTGCCGGGAGGCCGCGAGGTTGACGAGGGTCATCTGGGAGACCTCGGCGAAGGTCTTGAAGACCGCCTTCTCCTCCTCCGAGAGGAAGTCCAGGTGCTGCACGGAGCCGTTGTGCTCCAAGATGCTCCGCCACACCCTTTCCTCGTCCCGGCCCTTCTCCTTCAGGAGCTCCGCCAGAAAGGGGTTCTTGAAGGGGACCTTGGCCTTTTGCAGGTCCTTCAGGTAGTAGTTGCTGGTGTAGGGCTCGATGGAGGGCGAGACCTGGCCCAGGATAAAGGCGCTGGACTTGGTGGGGGCTATGGCGAGGAGGGTGGCGTTGCGCCGTTCCTTGAGCTCCCCAACCCCGGCGAGCTCGTCCTCGGGGTGGCGCTTCCTCAGCCACCTCGAGGCCACCTCCGCCCGCTCCCGGAGGGTCTTGAAGATCTCGGCGTTTCTCCGGAAGGCCTCGGGGCTTTCCAGGGGGATCCTTTGGGACTGGA
Organism: Thermus islandicus DSM 21543; assembly: GCF_000421625.1. NCBI lineage: Bacteria > Thermotogati > Deinococcota > Deinococci > Thermales > Thermaceae > Thermus > Thermus islandicus. The sequence goes on from NZ_ATXJ01000032.1 coordinate 1,170, forward strand.
GGTAGCTGTGCCACCCCAGGACCCCAAGGCCGATGGCCCGGTAGCGCCGGGCGAAGCGGACCGCCCGCTCCATGTAGGGTAGGCCCTCCGCTTTCTCAATGAAATCGTCCAAAACGGAGTCCAGGAAGATCACCAGGGTCTCCACCGCGTCCGTGTCCTTCCACTCCTCGTAGTGGAGGAGGTTCAGGGAGGAGAGGCAGCAGACGAAGCTCTCCTCCTCGGAGGAGGGGAGCATGATCTCCGTGCAGAGGTTGCTGGCCCAGAGGGTCTTGCCCAGGGTTTTGAAGACCTCGGGGGCCTTCTCGTTGGCGTGGTCCCGGAAGAAGAGGTAGGGGATGCCCACCTCGGCCCGGGCCTTGAGGATTTGGGCCCAACGGGCCCGCTTCTCCGGGTCGCCCGCCACCATCTCCTCCAGCCAGCGGTTCCCCAGCGAGACCCCCCAGAAGAGGGACTGCACGGGGGAATGCTCCCGCTGGATGGAAAGCCACTCCTCCAGGTCCGGGTGCTCCACGTCCAGGTAGGCGGCGCACTGGCCGCGGCGGGTGGAGCCCTGGTTGAAGACCTCGATCACCCGGTCAAAGAGGCTGGCGAAGGCGAAGGAGCCGTTGCTCTCCCCGTTGTCCCGGATGGGGGCGCCCCGGGGGCGGAGCCGACCCAGGTAGACGGAGGTGCCGCCCCCCTGCTTGCTCATCATCCCCACCTCGGCTACCGCCCGGAGGATGGAGGCGGTGTCGTCCTCCACGTAGGTGCCGTAGCAGGAAATGGGAAGGCCCCGCTTGAGGCCGTAGTTCGCCCAGATGGGGGTGGCGAGGGAGTAGTACCCCCGGGCCATGTACTCCTGGAACTTCCGGGAAAAGCCCTCGATCCCGGTGAGGGCCTCCGCCCGGTCGGCGATCTCCTTGACCCTCTCTTCCACGCTCACCCCGGGGAGGAGGTACCCCCGGCTCATGTAAAGGCGGGTGGGCTCGTTGGCCCAGTAGTAGGGCGCGTACGTCCGCTTGCCCCTCGTCATGTTGCCTCCTAAAAGAGTTCCTCCGGGTCAAAACTCTGCACCCTGCGGGCGTAGGCCACGCTGCGCTTGTTGAAGAAGTCCACCTCCTTGTCGGCGAGGAGCTCGAGGGTGAACCACTCTGCGTCCCGAAGCTTTACCCGGTCCACGGGGAAGGCCTCCGGGAGGCCGTGGAGGGCGAGAACCTCGTTGTAGCGGTGCTTGAGAAACTCCAGGGTCTCCCCGTGCCCCACCAAGGCGGGCTCCCCCCTGGCGAAGAGCCAGTCCAAGAGGCCCTCCTCGGCCCGGAAGAGCCCCTGGGCGAGGCGGAGGGCCTCCTCCTGGAAGGCTTCCCCGAAGAGGTCGGGCTTCTCCTCCTTCAGGAGGCGCAGAAGCTCCGCCCCGAAAAGGCCGTGGACGTTCTCCTCCTTGCTGGTGGCCTCGATGGCGTTGGAGACCCCCTTGTAGCGGTTTCCCCGGCGGTTCAAGGCCATGAGGACGTAGAACTGGGAGAAGAGGGAGACGTGCTCGGTGAAGGCGGAGAAGAGGAGGAGGGCCAGGGCGTACTCCCGGAGGCCCGCCTCCCTGGACCGCCTGAGGACCCCCTCCAGGGCCTGGGTCCGCTCCTTCAGGGGGGTAGCCTCCTCCAGGGCGCGTTGGAAGGCGCCCTCGAGGCCCAGGAGCTCCAGGAGGTGGGCGTAGGCGTTGGCATGGCGCACCTCGCTCTCGGCGAAGGTCATGCCCACCTCGGCGATCTCGGGCTTGGGGAAGTGGTCGTAGACCCGGGCCCAGAAGAGCTTCACGGCGAGCTCCACCTGGGCGATGGCGAGGAGGGCCCGCTCCACCAGGTGCCGCTCCTTCTCCTCAGAGAGGGCGTGGTCCTGGAGGTCGGCCTGAAAGCTGAACTCCGTGTGCACCCAGTAGCTGTGCCGGATGGCGTCCCGGTAGCGGAGAAGCCCCGGGTACTCGTATGGGCGGTAGTGGACCCTAGGCGCCGTGAGGGGCACGGGCTCCACCCCCTTCCAGGGGCGGCACGGGGCTCGGCCTCCCCCGCTCGTCCAAGGCCACCAGCACGAACCCGCCCCGGGCGGCCAGGTAGGCCTCCTCGCCTTCCTTCACCGGCTCCACCCACATCTCCACCTCCACCCGCATGGAGGTGCGCCCCACCTCCTTAAGCCGAGCCACCAGCTCCACGATGGCCCCCAGGGGCACGGGCCGCTTGAAGTCCACGGCGTCGGCGTGCACCGTCACCACCTTCTTGCGGGCGTGCCGGGTGGCAGCCACGAAGGCCGCCTGGTCCATCCAGGCCAAAACCGTTCCGCCAAAAAGGGTCCCGTAGTGGTTGGTCTCCCCGGGGAAGACGGGGTAGACCATGCGCGTTTCCCGCATGGCACCTCCTCGAGGTGCGAAAAGTCCGCCTAAAGCCTGAAGGCCGCTTCGGGCGCTAGGCCCGCCTTCCTGTTGGGGGGAGTTCAGGGGTTAGGGTCCCACGTTCTCACCACCTTCGCCCTTGCCTCGAGGGCTACGGGGCAGGGCCGCGAAGCGGGTACTCGGGCTTCCGACCAGAAAGATGGGCGGGACGCTTAGGCCGGTTACCGTTGCGGGACAGCGCCGGACTCGCACCGGTCTTCCCCCGCCGCCTTGGGGCGTCCAGACCTGTCGGCCTGGCATCGCGGCCAGGACACCCTAAGTCTTGGGCGTCCTGACCAAGACCCTACTACGGGTTGTGGGAAGGCGTCAAGCGGGCTTTTCGGGGAGGGTGGATTTTCAACCGGAAGGCACGCCCTCCAGGCACGGAACGCGGCGGGGAACCGCCCCATCCTTGCCCAGGTGGCCACCTCTTCGGGTATTGTGGTCCTATGGGGGCGAAGCCAAAGAGCGTAGGCATAAGGGAGCTTAAGGCCCGCCTGAGCCGCTACCTTCGCCTGGTCCGGGAAGGGGGCGTTCTGGTGGTCACCGACAGGGGCAAGCCCCTGGGCCGGCTGGTACCCCTGACCCGAGACCCCCTGGAGGCCCTCAAAGGGCTCGCCCAGGCGGGGGTGGTCCGCTGGTCGGGCCGGAAGCCCCGCCCTCGCAAGCCCGTGGCCCGGGCCAAAGGACTCTGCGTGGCCGACCTCCTCCTCGAGGACCGGGAGTGATCCTCTACCTGGATTCCAGCGCCCTGGTGAAGCGCTATGTGGCCGAGGAGGGCTCGGAGGAAGTGGAGGCTTGGTCTGCAGAGGCCGAGGCCTTGGCCACGGCTCTTATCGCCCGGGTAGAGGTTCCGGCGGCCTTGGCTAAGGCCCGGAGGTTGGGTGTGCTGAGGGCGGACGAGTTTCGGCGGGCGATACGGGCCTTCATGGAGGACTGGCCGGATTTGGTCCAACTTCCCCTCACGGAGGCCCTAGCCGTACGGGCCGCGGACCTGGCGGTAGCCCACGGGCTCAAGGGCTACGACGCTGTGCACCTTGCCTCCGCTTCCCTGTTGGCCGAGCTGGTGGACACACCCTTGGCCTTTGCTGCGTTTGACCGCGCTTTGAGGAGGGCCGCTCAAACAGAGGGACTCACGGTTTTGCCCGAAAGCGGTCCCCCACCTTGACCTCACCGGTCCACCTTGTGGGCGGGCAAAGAGAGGCGCTCCAGGTCGCACTAGCCGGTTGTAGAGCCACTTGGCCTCCAAAAAGGCCCTATGGAGAAGCGCTCCTTTCCCCCTGGACAGGTTCTGGAGCTTGAGCTGGTAGAGCACGGGGCGCTGCGAGCGCCGCCGCGCCCTCGTGGCCTGGAGGGACTCCCGCACGTTCTCCCTTGGTGGACTCGGTGCCCACGCTTCACCTCTGCCCAAGCGGTGGGTGTTGGAGTGGACCCTTACCTGGATAGGGCGGAAGCAGCGCCTTGCCAAGGACTACAGTCAGCCGTCAGGCTACCTTGTGCAAAATCCCCGGGCGAGCAAGGCCTGGGTGTATCTGGGCGTGTTACGCTTATGGGTCAAGCGGCTGGCCAGGGCCGCGTGGCTCGCCGTGGAGGAGTTTTACGACAGCCTCTGAGGGTCTCCCCAGCAAGGACCTTTGGGGCTCAGCCCGCCCAGAGTCGCCCCATCACCTCATAAAGGGATGCTGCCAGAACCCCCTCTCCGATGGGGAAGGCCTCCGCTCCCGGGTAAACCACGAAGGCCCTCTGGGGCCTGAGGTCCTTTAGCGCCTCGAGGAAGCCCCGGGAAGGCCTGGGGTCCAGGCTTCGCTTGACCTCCACAGCCCAGACCCTTCCCCTGGGGAGGAGGAGGACCAGGTCCACCTCAGCCCCCGCCCGGGTACGGTAGAAGAAGGCCTGGGCCCCCTCGGGGAGGACCCGGAGGAGGTTCTCCAGCACAAAGCCCTCGTAGCTCCTCCCCACCACCGGGTGGGACAGGAGGCCCTCGAGGTCCTGGATCCCCAGGAGGGCGTGGACCAGGCCGCTGTCCCTCAGGTAGAGCTTTGGGCTTTTCACCAGGCGCTTGCCCACGTTGGCCTCCAGGGGGGGAAGGCGCCTCACGAGATAGAGGTCCACCAAAAAGTCCAGGTAGCGGTTCACGGTCCTGCCGTCCAACCCTAGATTCCTTGCCAGCTCGGCAGTGTTCAGGAACTCCCCTTGGAGGTGGGCGAGCATGGTGAGGAACCTGCGGAGGACCTCGCCGGGAAGCCGCCCTCCCAGAAGGAGGATCTCCCGCTCCACGTACGACCGTAGAAAGTCCAGGCGCCAGCGGTAGCTCACCCCGTCCCCCGGGGCGAGAAAGCTCTCGGGGAAGCCTCCCCGGAGCCAAAGCCGGTCCTCCGCCTCCCTGCCCACCTCCAGGAGGTCCAAGGGCGCGAGCTCCAGGTAGCTCGCCCGCCCCGCCAGGCTCTCCTCCGCCTGGCGGCTTACTTCGGGGGCGAGGGAACCGAGGAGAAGGTAGAGGCCGGCCCTGCGCCCCCCCCTTCGCGCCCGGTCCACCAGGCTGCGGAGCAGGGGAAAAAGCTCGGGCATGCGGTGGACCTCGTCCAGGACCACTAGGCGGTCTAGGTGGGCCTCTAGATAGAGCTCGGCCGCGGCCAGCTTGGCCCGGTCCCGTTCCGACTCGAGGTCTAGGTACAGGGCCTCCCTCCTCTGAGCCATCTCCAGGGCCAGGGTGGTCTTCCCCACCTGCCGGGGGCCGGTGAGCAGCACCACGGGCACCTGGTCCAAGCGGGCTTCCAGGATGGGTTGGACGCGCCGGGGTATCACCCTTGCTAATATGACATCATCATGCGCAAAAAGCAAGGTTATAGAAAAGAGGGGGTGTGGGGGAGCTATAAAACCCATCCCCTTCAGGGTGGGATACATGGACTCCCCCACGTGCCCAGCGGGGGACATAGCCCGGTGAGCAATAGGTGTGCTATACTGAGGAACTGAATGGCCGTACACCGCAAAGTCTACCGCTTTCGCATGGACCCCACCCGCGCTCAAGCTGAGGTGCTGTTGCGGATGGCGGGGGCTAGGCGGTTCGTGTGGAACTGGGGCCTTGCACGGCGCAAAGAAGCGTATGCGGAGGCGGGTAAAGGCTTGACCTACAACCAACAAGCCGCCGAGTTGACCGCCCTGAAGAAGCGGCCTGAAACGGCCTGGCTCAAAGAGGTGGACAGCCAACTCTTGCAACAGGCCCTGAAGGACCTTGACCGGGCGTTCAAGGCGTTCTTTGAAAAGCGGGCCGGGTTCCCCCGCTTCAAGAGCAAGAAGCGGGATGAGCCTAGCTTCCGCATCCCCCAGCGCATCCGGGTGGAGGAAGGCAAAGTCTACATTCCCAAGGTCGGTTGGGTCAAAATTCGCCAGAGCC
>NZ_ATXJ01000033.1 GCF_000421625.1 Thermus islandicus DSM 21543
CCTGAGGAAGGCCAGGACCTTGTTCTGAGCGTCCCTGCGCCTGTTGTGGAGCTTTTCGTACTCCCTCCTCAGGAGGGACTGGATCTTCCTCCTCTTCCTAGAGCCCTTCTCCGTCCTTGCGAGCCTCCTCTGAAGCCGCGTGAGCCTGGGTGTTTCGCGCACCTCGAAGTCGATCTCCATCCCGTTGGACAGGGTGAGCTTGGACCTAACGCCGAAGTCTATTCCCACGGCTTCCCCGAGGGGCTTCCCTTTGGGCAGGTAGCAGGTGACGTGAAGGTAGTAGCCGCTCGGCTTTCTCACCAGGAAAGCGTTGGCTACCTCCGCCCCCTTGGGTATCTGGTGGAGCCCAAGGACGCGGAACTCCCCTAGCTTCTGGATCCTCACCCTGTTCCGGGCAAAGTCCAAACGGTAGGTCGCGCCGTACTGCTTCAGGGGGATGGAGTGGAGGAACCTCTTGGGCTTGAGGCGGCCCACCTTGTGCCCGCCTTCCTTCAGCCTCCTGAGCGCCCGGAGGTTATCTTTGAGCCTATCGGCGATCTCCTGCTTGATCTGGGAGCCGAGGACGGTGAGCGCCCTTTCTTCAAAGGCCTCGCCCACCTTGACTTCCACCGCGCCGATTTTGTTGGCGGGCAAGCCGAGCCTGGCCGTGTCTGAGACCAACCAGTTGTACAGCCACTTGGCCTCCAAAAAGGCCCTGTGGAGGAGCTCTTCTTTCCTTCCGGACAGGTTCTGGAGCTTGAGCTGGAAGACGGCGGGCCTCGAGGCCTTCCGCTTTTCCCTCGTTTCCCGGAGGGTGTTCTTGATCCGCTCGGCTTTGGTCATGCCCCTACTTTCCCTTGCAGTGGTACGACCTCGTCCACGGAGATCGTACCACCGCCATTAGAACCCTGCAACGCATCCAATGCTAAGGCCGCCTTTCATCCCACTCTTGAAAGAGTGGGCTTTCCCGGCGGCTCCTCGTAAGCCTCTTCCGGCTCCGCCACCAGGAGCACGGGGTACTTCAAGCTCAGGTAGTAGTCCAAAGGCTTCCGCATCGTGTCCCTCTGGTCGCCGCCCCTTGAAACAGGGCCACATTCCTCAGGCCTTCCCTACTCAAAAAGCCCCTCCTGCACCACCCCCCGCGCTCTCGCCGCCTCCACCGCCAGGTGGCCGTAGCTCGCAGCCAGGAGGTTGAAGCCCTGGGCGTCCTCGGCGTGGCCCTTGCGCTCGGCGATCTGATAGAGGCGGTAGGCCAGGGCCCGGGCTCCCTCCGCCAGGGTGGGGGGAAGCTCGGCGAGGAGCCTGGCCGCGGCCCCCTCCCCTTCCCTCTCCAGGAGGCGGATGAGGTGATGGGCAGCCTCCCAGGCGCTCAGGCGCCGGTCGCTCTTCGGGTCCCACCCCGCGGGATACTCCTCGGGCCTTAAGAGGCGCACCTTCCCGCGCCGAGCGAGGAGGATGCCCCCTTCCTCCAGAGCGGCCACCGCCACGTTCTTGGCCTTGGCCAGGGTCTCGGCGTCCCCGAAGGGGCCCTCACCGTAGCCGTACTGCTCGTACCAGGCGAGGGCGAAGCGGCTCGGCGCGTCCAGCTCGGCCTCCTCCTCGGCCAGGAACTCGTCCAGGACCTGGTTGATGAGGGCCAGGGCCTCCCGCACGGAGAGGGGCCTGCCATCGGGCTCCACCACGCCCCGGTAGCGGCTGAAGACGGCCATGCCGGGGCCGATGGCGCTTTGGGCCAGGTCCACGGGGGGGATGCTCCCCCGGGTGAGGTCCCTTAGGGCCTTGGGAAGCTCGGCCCGGAGGGCCCTGAGGAAGTCCTGCCGGGTGGCGAGGGGGGCCTCCTTGGACCTTGGGCGGCAGACCAGCACGATGGAGGAGGCGAGGGCGTTAGAACCTTGGCCCTGGAGGCGGTTTTGCAGCTCGGTGCGCATGGGCCAGGTGGCCACCACCTGGAAGCCCTCCTCCACAAGGCCCTGCAGGAAGGTCTCCCACCCCGTGGAGGCCACGGCCTCAGCCTCGCGTCCTTCGTCCTCCTCCACCTCCTGCTGTTTGAAGGCGTAGTAAAGGGTGAGGGGGTAGTCGGGGTGGGCCCGCTTCCTGAGGTGGCGGAAGACCTGGCGCATGCCCTCCTCAAAGTGTCTACGGGCCTCCTCCTTGCCTCCGTGGCGGAAGGGGTCGGCGATGAGCTCCTCGGCCTTGGGGGTGAGGAGGGTGCGGAAGAGGTCGGGGTAGACCTCCTTCAGGTTCCGGCGGAGCCAAACGTAGAAGAAATCGGAGAGGGCGGCGTACCTGACGTTGTCGTAGTAGGGCGGGTCGGTGGAGATGAGGGGCGGGTGGGGGACGCCGTTCACCGACTCCAGGGCGTTGGCCTGGCGGGCCGTGCCCGGGGGGGAGGCGGGGAGGGTTTCCAGGGCGGAGGCCACCCAGTCCAACATATTGACCCACGAGCCTGTACTTTCGCTGAAGGGGTTGGCCTCGGCGAAGTCCCAGGTCATGGGGAGGGCCTGGCGGGCGAAGACGCTTCTCACCGTGGTACGCCCCGCATCCCAGCTCGCAATAGAGCTGTGCCGGTTGCAAAGGTGGTCCACCGCCAGCGCCAGGTACACCCGCACCGCCTGGGCGTAGGCCCGGGCACCCCTCCCCCCCTGGGCCAAGGGGGTGGGGTCCTCGGAGAGGCCCATCCTCAGGGCATCCTGATAGGCCCGCTCCTCCGCCTCCTCCAGGAGGTCGGAGAAGGTGCCGAGGGCCAGGAGCTGGCGGGGGGTGAAGAGGTCGGCGTGGGTGGAGAGGCCGTACAGGGTGCACCGGATGTCGCGAGGGTCGTAGGTCAGTTCATAGGTAGGCCTCCAGTTGGGCACGGCTTTTTGGGCAACGGCCTCGTGCTCCGGGTCCGGGGCGTGGTAGCCGCGCCCTCCCGCCTCCTCGGTTACGATGGCCTCGAGCCTCGCCCCCATCCGCCCGGCCCGGCCCTCGGCCCGCACATGCTCCAGGGGAATGGGGGAGCCGCACACCAGGCACCGGGCTCCGCGGCGGTTCACGGTGCCCTCTAGGGGCGGTGCGCCCGGTCCGGTTTGGATGCGGAACACCACCCCTCCCCCCTCCACCTCGGGGACCACGTAGGCCTCCCTTCCCCGCGTTTTGGAAAGCCAGAAGGAGCGCACCAGGGGCGCCTCGGCCCGGCAGGCGGGGTTGGGGCAGGTCACGGTGCGGGCCCAGAGCCAGGCCATGACGGTCTTGCCCTCTAGGCTCGGGTAGAAGGCCCCGATGCGCCGAAAGGCCTCCTCCCGCATCCAGCGGCCGTAGAAGCGCACGTCCTCGGCAAGGCCCTTGGCCCAGGGGAAGCGGTCGGTGGGCTGGCGCCTCGCCTGGTACTCCGGGTTCACCGGGGGGAGGCCAGCGAAGCGGGGGGGAATTTCAATGAGGGCCTTGTTGAGGAGGACGGCCACGGGGTTCAGGTCGGAGGCGTAGGCCCTAAGGCCCAAGCGCTGGGCCTCGAGGGGAATGGTCCCCCCGCCCGCGAAGGGGTCCAGCACGGGCGGGGCCTTCTGTAGGAGGGCGAGGAGGGCCTCCCGGTTCTCCCTAGGGGGCGGGGGTTCGCCCAGGCTCCGGGCGAGGGCCTTGGCCATCTCGTGGCGGGCCTCCCAGAGGGTAGGGGAGTCGGGGTCCTTGGCCTCGTCCCAGTTCACCAGCCTTTCCATAAGGGCGAAGAGCCGCTCCCGCTCCTTGGCCGCCTGGTCTTCCGGCAGGTGCTCGCCGGGGTCGTCCACCACGCTGGCGAAGAGCACCGCCCTGGCCGTGGCCAAGGGGCGCCTCGCCCACCAGAGGTGCAGGGTGGAGGGGTGGCCGTGGCGGATGGACTTCTCCCGGCTGGCCTCCTTGTTGATGGCCTCGAGGGGCAGGGCAACCTCAATCAGCTTTCTGGGCATGGCGGGCCTCCTCCAAGATTTTCAGGATCTCCTGGGCGGCGTAAAGCCTGTTACGCTTCCTTTCGCTGATGGGTGTCAGAATGCCGTCCTTTTCCAGCCTCTGCACCAGCCTGTTCGCCCAGGCATGGGTGATCCCCAGTCGGTCCTTGACCAGAGGAACGGTCAACACCGGGCGCTCAAAGAGAAGGTCCAGTAACCCCAGGATGTGGGCGCTTCCCCCCTTCTGTCCGTAGTCTTCCCGCCACTCCCTCCAGAGGTCAAGGAGCCCGCGCGCACGCTCCGCCACGTCCTTAGCCTCGGTGCACACCCCTTCCAGGAAGAAGGCCAACCAGTCCTCCCAGGCTCCCCGCTGGCTCACCCCGAGGAGAAGGTCGTAGTAGAGGGTTCGGTGCCGTTCAAAGTAGGCGGAGAGGTACAGGGCGGGCTCCCGCAAGAGCCCCCTCTCCAAAAGCATCAGGGTGATGAGGAGCCGCCCAATCCTACCGTTTCCGTCCAGGAAGGGGTGTATGGCCTCAAACTGGTAGTGGACCAGGGCGATCTCCACGAGGGGCGGAAGCTTGTGGTCGCTGTGCCAGAAGCGCTCCAGGGCATCCAGGGCCTCTAGCATGGGGCCGGGAGGAGGGGGAACGTATCGGGCCTCTTCCAGAGAACTCCCCGGTGAGCCGATCCAGTTCTGGGCCCGGCGGAACTCCCCTGGGGCCCGGCCCTCTCCGCGCACCCCCCGCAGGAGAACCGCGTGGACCTCCTTGAGGAGCCTTAGGGACAGGGGTATCTCCTGGAGAAGCTCCCTCCCCCGCTCCAGGGCGTGGATGTAGTTGAGCACCTCCTGGGCATCTTCCCTGAGCTCCGCGGAGGGGAACAAGGGCACCTGGGCCTCGAGGGCGTAGACGTCCAGCAAGCCCGCCTGCGTCCCCTCTATGCGGGAAGAGAGCACCGCTTCCTTCTGGATGAAGGGCCGGATGAAAAGGTAGGGGTTGGGGAGCTGCCGCAAGAGCCCCGCCAGTTCCCCAAGGGCCCTACTGGCCTGGTCAAGAAGGAGAACGAGGCGCTGGCTCCATTCCAACCGAGGAGGCAATGGATCTGGCAGAAAGGCGTACAGGCCCCGGCCAATGGCCATAAGCTTCCCCGGGGCCTGGGGGGCGAAGTCCTCCGGGCGCACGGGCCTTATGATACTAGTTCCCCCCTCTTGTATCACAAGACTCGGCATGTGCTACTTCCGTATCACAAAAAGCGGCGGCAGGAGGCTATCGGCCTCAGCCGACAGAGGAACGCCGCCTCGCCGCCTCCTTGTGGCTCTTCGTGCGGCAAGGAGCCTTCTACCTGGCGGTGGTCTGCGAGGTGGACGAGCCCGAAGCCTTGGAGCCGTGCGGCGTGCTGGGCGTAAACCTGGGCCAGACCAACCTGGCCACCGACAGTACCGGCGAGAGGTTCTCTGGGGAGGCTCTGCAGCGGGTCCGCCTGCGCTACGCCAGGCTCGGGCAGCGCCTTCAGAAGCGAGGCACCCAGTCGGCAAGGCGGCACCTGCGCAAGCTCGCCCGCAAGCAGCGCCGCTTCGCCCAGACGACGAACCACACCCTCGCCAAGGGCTTGGTGGAGAAGGCCCAAAGGCACCGCGCCGCCCTCGCCCTTAAAGACCTCAAGGGCCTCCGGGCGCGGACAACGGTTGGGCAGGCTCGGAGACTTCGCCACCACGCTTGGCCCTACGCGCAGCTCCGGTCCTTCGTCGCCTACAAGGCCGCCCTTGCGGGGGTACCCGTCTCCCCAGAGGGACCTGGTTAGCCGAAGCGCACCTTTCTGCACGCCGACCCCCCACCAGGATGAGGGTCTCGGCCTACCCCCCACCTCTCCCACGATCCGTTCAGGATGGGCTTGAGGGGCGAGAGGTCTCGCGGTACCTCGCGCCCAAGGAGAGGAAGGAAGGCGCCTACTTTCAGGACCCGCCAGGGATGGGCGCCGAAAGCGCTCCTTCCGTCGGTAGACCCCTTCCGGCTCCCTGGCGAGCCCCGAAAGCTCAAAAGAAGGGAAAGAGCGGCCTTGGCTTTCCCGATTTCTCGGGAAAGCCTCCGCCTGAGGTAGGGGTTCCCCTCCGCCCTCTTGAGCTTCTCTAGCTCCTGGAGGCGGTCTTGGTAGAACCCCTCGGCGTGGGCGAGGAAGGATTCGTCTTGGAGGAGGGCCTCGTAGCCCTTGGGAAGCCTCTCCTCGTACCCCAGAGCCCTCCTCCCGATCACGAGGGCGGCGGCGATGTCCTTGGAGAGGGAAAGCAGAGGGGCGTACTTGAGCATCCCTATCGTGGAGGTGTCCTGGGGGTTCACCTCTAGGACCTCCACGCCCCGCTTACGGGCAAGGGCGTGGATCTTCTCCAGGAGGGAGCGGTAGGCGAAGCGGTGCTGCTTCTTGCGGAAGTTCCGCCCCGAGCCGTCGCCTCTTTTTGACTTCCTGAGGTATTTGAGCCTCTCCGTGGCGAGGGCCACCCCGTGCTCCTCCGCCAGGGCCACCACCTGATGAGCGATTTTCCAGAGGAAGAGTTCCTTAGCTCCCTTGTTGGGGGCGGCGTCTACTTCCTCCAGGGAAAGGGTGAGGTGGTACTTGAGGTTCCCGTCGGGAGAGACCACGGCGAGGGCCAGGTGGTAGGGGTCGCTGTTCACGTCTATCCCCAGGACCCCGTTCGCTCTGGTGTGGACGGGAGGGGGAGGGACGTCGGGCCAGGAGAAGTGGGCGTAGAGCTTCCCCTCCTTGAGGGTGAGCTCCGCGTTGTAGGGGGAGGAGGAATAGACCCTCCCCAGGAGGGCTTTGAGCTGGGGGTGGGAGGTCTTCACCAGGGCGTAGGCGTACGGCTTCTTTTCCTCGCCCCCTACCCCTAGGTTCACGCGGAGCCACAGCGCGCCGTCCCTGACCTCAACGCGGAGGTTGAGGTTGCCCTCCCTGCTCTTGTCCCCCCGGCTGTAGAGGAGCCCTTGCCTCTTCTCCTTCCACCTCCGCTTGAGGGCTTCCAGGGGCTTGCCCGAGAGGTGCTT
>NZ_ATXJ01000034.1 GCF_000421625.1 Thermus islandicus DSM 21543
CTTGCTCTTGAAGCGGGGGAACCCGGCCCGCTTTTCAAAGAACGCCTTGAACGCCCGGTCAAGGTCCTTCAGGGCCTGTTGCAAGAGTTGGCTGTCCACCTCTTTGAGCCAGGCCGTTTCAGGCCGCTTCTTCAGGGCGGTCAACTCGGCGGCCTGTTGGTTGTAGGTCAAGCCTTTACCCGCCTCCGCATACGCTTCTTTGCGCCGTGCAAGGCCCCAGTTCCACACGAACCGCCTAGCCCCCGCCATCCGCAACAACACCTCAACTTGAGCGCGGGTGGGGTCCATGCGAAAGCGGTAGACTTTGCGGTGTACGGCCATTCAGTCCCTCGTCTTCTGAGCAGCAATGTACCGCTCGATGGTCTTGCTACTCACCATGCCCGCCGTGCTCACGAAGTACGAGCGCGTCCACAAGGCAGGAAGGCGGATGAGGTGGGGGAACTCCCGGCGCAGCACGTGCGAGGTGTAGCCCTTCAGGCGGTGGGCGACCTGGTTGGGGGCCACGTCGGGGTCTACCGAGATGAACAGATGTACGTGGTCGGGCATGATCTCCAGGGCGATGATTTCCCACCCAAGCTCAGCGGCTTTCGCTCTGAGCAAAGCCTCCAAGCGCCCGGCCAACGCCCCCACCAGAATCTTGCGGCGGCGCTTGGGCACGAACACGAAGTGGTATCGCAACAGCGAAACGGAGGTGTTCTTGTGTTTGTAGGCCGTTGGCACTGCCACAGTATAGCACACCTATTGCTCACCGGGCTATGTCCCCTGCTGGGCACGTGGGGGAGTCCATGTATCCCACCCCTGAAGGGGATGGGTTTTATAGCTCCCCCACACCCCCTCTGTTCTATAAGGGACCGCCCCTTCATCTTTTCCGAGTTTACCAAGGGTGGGCTTGCCTAGAAACGGAGAGAAGGGGTGCTTTCCTCAGAGAAAAAGGCTTCCAGCTCCCGGGAAAGCCTCTCTAAGAGGGCCTCCAGAAGTTGGGGATCCAGGTGCCGCACCGCGTAGCGGGCCAAGGACGGATGGGAGGGGAAAGGGTCTTTTATGAGGTCTCAAGTGGGGCTTCGGTGTTGCTGTAGGTGAGATGGAAGAAGGCGCGGAAGTTGCTTCCCCGACAGGAAAACCCTTGGAGGAGGGCGAGGTAGAGGCCATGGCCGGCCCTCTGCACTTGGGGGTGGCAGTCACTTCGTGGGCCAGGCGTAGGCCGTGGGCGAGCACCTCCTTGGGGCTTGCCTTGCAAAGCCTCGCTTGCCCATCAGGAGGGAGATATACACCCGTCGTCCTGATCTTTGCAAGGCAAGCCCCACCCACCTTGACAACCGCGGGACAAGCAGCGTATGGTGAAAGCCAGAGGTCCTCACCTCTACACTTCCGCAAGGCCATCTAAACGAAAGAAGTTGGAGGTAGTCTATGAGGAAAGTCCTTCCTTTACTTTTCGGCTTACTCGCCTTCGCCCAAGCGCAGCAAGAAATCGCCATAGGGGCAATATATCCCCTTACTGGCCCTTTGGCTTCCACTGGCCTTGAGCTCAAACAGGCGGTGGAGCTAGGGGTGGACCTGGTCAACAATCCCTTTCCCCAGTTCAGGAACATTCCCCTAGCAGCCGGCGCGGGCTTACCGAGGCTGGCTGGCGCCAGGATCCGGGTGATTTTCGCCGACTCCCAAGGTAAACCTGAAGTAGGTCAAGCTGAGGCAGAGCGCCTGATTACCCAGGGCAAGGTGGTGGCCCTCATTGGGGCCTATCAGTCAGCCGTCACGAGAACTGCTAGTCGGGTGGCGGAGCAATATGGCATACCCTTCCTCAACCCTGAATCCAGTAGCCCTGACCTTACGGAGCGCGGGTATCGGTGGTTCTTCCGCACCACGCCCAACGACGAGACCTTCATTGAGGGAATGATGCGTTTTCTGGACACCTTGAAGGGCCTTCCTACCAAGCGAGTGGGCGTAGTGTACGAGAATACGGATTTCGGTGTGAACACTGCCAAGGCGGTGGAGAAGTATGCCGCATTAAGCGGGCGCCAAGTGGTGGTAAAGATCGCCTATCCGGCAGCTACCACTTCGGTGATCTCGGAGGTGCAGCGCCTCGAGGCGGCCAAACCCGATGTGGCCATATTTGCCTCCTACACCTCGGATGCCATTCTTTTTGTGCGCACCATGCGGCAGGTAGGCTATGCGCCCCCCATCCTACTGGCTAATGATGCGGGTTTTATCGATAGCCAGTTCCTCAAAGAGGTGGGCCCCCAGGTGGAAGGGGTACTGACCCGGGATGTGTGGGCCAATGACCTAGCCCTGGCCAAGCCCATTATCGGGCAGATCAATAAACTCTACCGAGAGCGGTACGGGCGCGATCTTAATGGTAACAGCGCCCGAAGCCTACAAGGGCTCCTGGTCCTAGCGGAGGCTATAAACCGGGCAGGGAGCACACAGCCCGCTGCGATCCAGAAAGCCCTCAGGGAAACCAACTTGCTTAGCAGTCAGATCTTTATGCCGTGGGGCGGGGTACGTTTTGACGAAAAAGGGCAGAACGTTTTGGGCCAGGGCTTAATCCTCCAGCTGGTAAAGGGGGAGTACCGTACCGTCTGGCCGGATCGGTTGGCCACCGTCAAACCTCAGTTGCCTTTCGGTTGGAAGTAGTGCATGGTTGAGGTTCTGATCTCCGGCCTTCTTAACGGCCTGATCTACGCTTTAGTAGCTGCAGGTTTGGCCCTCATCTGGGGTATTACCGATACCCTAAACTTCGCCCACGGCGAATTTCTGATGCTAGGGATGTACACAGCCTACTGGGCCTATACCCTCTACCAGGTAGACCCCTTGTTTTCGGCGCCCATTAGCGCGATTCTGCTGGCCTTCCTGGGTTTCGCTACCTACGCCTTGATCGTTCGTCGCATCCAAGGAGCTCCTCCCTTGGCCCAGATCCTGGCTACTTTCGGCCTTGCCCTTACCCTGCGATACGGCGCTTTTCTGGCCTTTAGCCCAGACTATCGCTCAATATCCCACACCCTCGTGAGCGGAAGCCTCCATTTGGGCCCCTTTCAAGTGGGTCTCCCACAGGCCTTTGCTGCTACGGTTTCACTTGCTATCTTTCTCCTGGTATACCACTTGGTTTACCGGACCCGCTGGGGTCTCAGCCTTCTGGCGGTGGCGGAGAACCGGAAGGTAGCGGCCTTGATGGGCATTGACCCTAACCGTACGGGAGCTCAGGTCTGGATGCTAGGCTCGGCCCTGGTGGGGCTGGCCGGGGCACTCCTTACCACCTACTTCTATGTTTACCCGGAGGTGGGCGTAGTCTTCGGCCTTACCGCCTTCGCTGCTGTGGCCCTGGGTGGTTTTGGTTCGGTGCCGGGGGCTTTTCTGGCCGGGGTATTTCTGGGAGTCATCGAGGCCTTGGCCGGGTACATCCTAGCCCCCGCCCTTAAGGGGGCTGTGGTCTTCACGGTGTTCTTACTCGTGCTTTGGTTCCGCCCACAAGGCTTTTTTGGGCGCTGGTGAGGCTATATGGGGAGAGTCCTCCTGTTATCCCTTCTGCTCTCCCTCCCCCTAGTGAATCCGAGCCCATTCGCTCTGCACATCGGTGTTTTCGTCCTCATGTACGGAGCGCTAGGAGCAGCTTGGAATCTGGTGGGGGGATATCTAGGCCGGGTCTCTTTCGGGCACGCCGCCTTTTTTGGGGTGGGGGCTTACACCTCCCTGCTAGCCCTGGAGCGTTTCGGAATTACCCCACTTCTAGGCATTCCCTTTGGAGCCTTCCTGGCTGGAGGTCTGGCCTTCTTGGTAGGGGCACCCACCTTGAGGCTCCGTGGACATTACTTTGCCTTGGCTACGATAGGCTTATCCGAGGTTGTCCGGATCCTCTTCGTCAACTGGTCCTGGGCGGGTGGCGCCGTGGGTCTCGAGGCCCCCCTAACCCCCTCATGGCTTACCCTCACCTTCCGGCAGAAGGAAGTCTACTTTTACCTCTCCATCGCCCTAGCCTTGCTCACTGCCTGGATCGCCAAACGCTTGGTGGAAACCCGTTCCGGCTACTACTGGCGGGCCATTCGAGGCGACGAAGAGGCTGCCCGGGCCTTAGGAGTCCCCGTGGAGCGGTACAAGCGCCTGGCCTTCGTGGTTTCGGCAGCCCTGACCGCTTTGTGGGGAGGGTTTTTCGCCCATTATGTCGGCTTTATTGATCCTGAATCCGTGTTTTCCCTGGCAATATCGGTGCAAATGGTCCTGGTCTCGGTCCTTGGAGGGGTAGGAACACTGGCAGGTCCCTGGATTGGGGCTGCCCTCCTGGTGCCGCTAGCGGAACTCACGCGAGCCGGGTTGGGCGGAGGGGGACGCGGTGTGGACCTACTGATCTATGGCCTGGTAATCCTAGGTCTAAGCTTGTTCCAGCCTGGGGGATTGATGGCCCTGACCATGCGGAGGCGACGTGCTGCTTGAGGTGCGGAACCTAAGCCGGAGCTTTGGGGGACTCACAGCGCTGAAAGGCGTATCCCTCCACGTGGCCGAAGGAGAGATCGTCGCCATCATCGGACCGAACGGTGCGGGAAAGAGCACCCTATTTAACTGCATCTCCGGCTTCCTCCCCCCTAGCCAGGGAGAGGTTCGCTTCCATGGGGAGGAAATTACCAGATTGGCCCCGGAGGAGATCACCCGCAGGGGCTTGGCCCGCACCTTCCAGATACCCCGAGTGTTTGGCGGCATGAGCGTTCTCGAAAACGTCTTGGTGGGGAGCCTTCTTCGCTCCCAGCGAGTGACGGACGCCCGGATGCGGGCCCTAAAGGTCCTGGAACAGGTGGGGCTTCTCCGCCCTGAAGACCCGGTAGAAGCCCTGGGCATCGCGGCGCGGAAACGCCTTGAGCTAGCCAGAGCTCTTGCCACAGAGCCTAAGCTCCTCTTGTTGGACGAGGTGGCGGGGGGGCTCAACCCCGCTGAGGCAGAGTCCCTGGTCGGCGTCCTCCAGAGTCTCCATAGAGCTGGGGTTACCCTGGTACTGGTTGAGCATGTCCTCGAGGTGGTCATGCGCCTCGCCCATAGGGTCGTGGTGTTGGACTATGGAGAAACCATCGCTGAAGGGTCACCAGAAGAAATCGTTCGGCACCCACGGGTCATTGAGGCCTACCTAGGGAGAAGGGGCCGTGCTTAGGGTTAAGGGTCTCTCCGTGAGCTATGGCGGCGTTATAGCTGTAAGTTCCTTGGACCTAGAGGTCCCCTCTGGAAAAGTGGTGGCGTTATTGGGGGCTAACGGCGCAGGCAAGACCAGCACCCTGGCCGCTATAGCTGGTCTTGTGCCTGCCCTAGGCCAAGTCTGGTTTGGGCAAGCGGAGATCAGCGATTTACCAACCCCTCAACGAGTGGCTCTAGGCCTTTCTCTAGTGCCTGAGGGAGGGGGGGTTTTTTCTAGGCTTTCGGTTGAGCAAAACCTTCAGCTGGGAGCCTACCGGCTCCGTGACCCTAAAGAGTACGGCCGCCGCTTAGAAAGGGTGTACACGCTTTTCCCCCGCCTTTATGAGCGGCGCTCCCAAGTCGCAGGTACCCTCTCGGGAGGGGAACGCCAAATGCTCGCCATTGGGCGGGCCCTTATGAGTCAACCCCGCTTCCTCATGGTGGATGAGCCTTCCCTCGGCCTATCTCCCCTGATGGTCGATGTGGTGTTTTCGGCCCTGGCCCAGCTACATCGGGAGGGGATAACCCTGCTCCTGGTTGAACAACGGGTGGTAGAGGCCTTGGAATTGGCCGACTATGCGTACGTGCTCCAAAGCGGGCGGATTGTCCTTTCAGGCCCTGCCGCTGAACTGAAAGCTTCGGACCACGTCCGCAAAGCGTACTTAGGACTTTAGGAGGTGCGGCGTGAGGGAAATCAGCGTTTTGGATGCTGCAACCTTGAGGCTTAGGGCTCGCAAGGGGCTTTACACGCAGCCCACAGCTGGTCAAGCCCCGGGGGCTTTGCAAACCAACCTCGTAGCCGTTCCTCAACGGTACGCTTTTGACTTCCTGCTTTTTGTTCAGCGCAACGCCAAAGCCCTTCCCTTGGTGGAGGTGTTAGAGGCCGGACGATACGAATCCCAACTGGCTCCTGGTTCTGATGTGCGTACCGATGTGCCGCGCTACTGGGTGTATCGCAATGGCATGAGGGTAGAGGAGGTGCTGGACGCGAGGGAGGTGTGGCGAGAGGATCTGGTGACTTTTCTCATCGGTTGTAGCTTCACCTTCGAGGCCGCCATGATGCGAGCAGGCCTGCCTGTACGCCACATAGAAGAAGGGCGCAATGTGCCGATGTACCGGACCCACCGCCCTGCAAGTCCGGCGGGGGTTTTTTCGGGCCCCCTGGTCGTCACCATGCGCCCTGTCCCCCTCCCCTTGGTCTCTCAAACGGTGACCCTAACGGCGCGCTACCCCCTAGCCCACGGCGCACCGATACACATAGGCGCTCCCGAGGAGCTGGGAATCAGGGATCTGAATAGGCCTGACTATGGCGAAGCGGTCACGGTGAGGAACGGGGAGGTACCGGTGTTCTGGGCCTGCGGGGTAACGGCACAAGCAGCGCTGGAGGCTTCTGGAATTGAGCTTGCCATTACCCACGCACCGGGGCACATGTTTCTCACCGACGTTTCCGACGAAAGTGCTAACTTGGCTGTGTTTTAAGGCGGCATTGGGTGTCCCGATTCCCGGCAGACTTGACCGCTATGCGGCCCTTGGGGGTAATAAAAGGCATGACCCTGCGCGAAGCCCTATCCCAGGTCCCAGACCCCCGGGCCCGCAACCGGCAGTACCCCCTTTGGGGTCTTCTGGCCCTCATCCTGGTGGCTTTCCTTTCCCGCGTGGACTCCCTGAGGGGCGTGGAACGCTTCGCCCGC
>NZ_ATXJ01000035.1 GCF_000421625.1 Thermus islandicus DSM 21543
TTAGTAGGGCTCGCCCTCCAGCACCTTCCGCTCCTGGTCCACGGAGACCAGGACCAGCTCAATGTGGTAGTGGGGCTCGTTCACCCCGGGGTGGGGTCCCGAGGGGATGAGGTTCACGTGGTCCACGCGGGTGACCCCCAGGGCCCGCAGGGTCTGGGTGCCGATGTCCACGTACTTCTGGCTCTCGTTGAGCTTCTTGAGGGGGACCATGAAGACCACCTTTACCAGGTTCCCCGCCTTGTCGTAGGCCAGGAAGGGCCCCTCGGGGAGCTTGGAGGGGTCCACGTAGAGGGTGCCGAGGCCGGGGATGAAGTTGGGGAGCGCCCCCTTCAGGGCCTCGCTCACGTTCACGTAGGGGGCCGAAGGGGGGGCCTTCCGCACCTGAAGCATTTGGGCCAGACCCAGGCCCAGGACCACCGCCAAAGAAACCAGCACGAGCGTTTTCGCTTTCCTCATAGCCATCTCCTCACGAAGCCCTCTGGGGCTCCACCCTACCCTACGGCCTAGACCCCGGGGTTGGATGTGGCCCAGGCTACGCCCCGTCCCGGGACCGCCCTGCATCCCTCGGCCCGGGCCCATCCCCCCCGAAACCGAATGGAGAGGCGGTGCGTATGGTAGGGTAGGGGCGATGGGCCCCGAGCTGCCGACCGAGGCCTTGTCCGACGAAGCCCTCCTGGCCTTGGTGGCGCGAGGCGACGAGGAGGCCTTTCGCACCCTCTTCCGCCGCTATGCGGGGAGCTTTCTGGCCTTGGCCCGGCGGATGGGCTTGGACGGGGCAGCAGGAGAGGATGTGGTGCAGGAGGCGATGATGAGGATATGGGAACGGGCCAAGGAGTTTAACCCGCGGCGCGGGAGCGCCCGGGCCTTCCTGCTCACCATCGGCCATCATACGGCGGTGGACGAGGTGCGAAGGCGTGCCGCGAGGCCCGTGCCCCTGGAGCCCGACCCCGAGGCGGAGGAGGCCTTTGACCTCCCGGGGCCCGGACTGGACGAGGAGGCCCACCTGGACCGCGCCCGGCTTCATCGGGCCCTGAAGGCCCTCTCCCCGGAGGAGCGCCGGGTGCTGGAGACGCTTTACTACCAAGGCTACACCCACCAGGAGGCGGCCAGGCTTCTCGGCCTCCCCTTGGGCACCCTGAAGACCTGGGCGAGAAAGGCCCTTTCCAAGCTCAAGGAGGTGCTCCGTGAGCCCTGAGGAGGCCCGGGAACTCCTCCCCCTCTACGCCCTGGGGGCCCTCACCCCCGAGGAGCGCCAGAGGGTGGAGGAGGCCCTCAAGCGCTACCCCGAGCTCTGGCCCGAGGCCAGGGCCCTTTTGGAGATTGCCTCCGAGCTCGCCGCCGGGCTTCCTCCCGAGCCCCTACCCGAGGGCCTCGAGGCCAGGGTCCTCCGCCGGATCCGCAGGGTTCGCCCCTCCTGGGCCCGCCCTCTCCTTGCAGCCGCGGCGGCCCTCCTCTTGGTGGCCCTAGGCTACGGGGCCTACTTCGGCCTCTCCTGGACCCTGGCCCTGGGGGAGGCCTCCACCCGGGTCCTCACCCTGGTCAGCCCGGAGGGGGCCCCCGTGGGCCGGACGGTGGTCCGGGGGGACGGGGAGGCCCTGGTGGTCCTGAAGGCCCCGCCCCCTCCGGGCCGGGTCTACCAGGGCTGGGGCCTGGGGAAGGGGGAGCCCGTGCCCCTTTCCACCTTCCGCCTGCCCCTCAAGACCTTCCGCCTTCCCCCGGAGGCCAAGGCCCTGGCGGTCTCCCTCGAGCCCCCGGGGGGAAGCCGGAGGCCCACGGAGATCCTCGGCCTGCCCCAGCCCTAAGGCAGGTAGGGCTTAAGGGCCTCCCTGGCCTCCTCGGGGGAAAAGGCCCGCTCCAGGGCCCGATCGTTGGCCACGAAGGGGGGGCGGAGCAGGGGGTCCTGGAGCTCCAGGCGGGCCTGGCGCACCAGGACGCGGTGCCCCGCCTCCACCCCCAGGATGGCCCCCGCCAGGCGCAAGGCCTCGCCTTCCAATAGGGGCAGGGCCTCCAGGTAGGCGCCCACGAAGGCCTCCTCGAGGCTTTCCAAGAGGCGGAGGAGGGGAATGGGGCTCTGGAAGACCTCGGGGAGGCGGAACCTGAGGGCGGGCTGCCGGCCCAGGGCCTCCCGCAGGCGGCGCGCGTGCTCCTCCTCCTGGGCCAGGGCCGCCTCCAGGTAGGTGGCCCAGGGGCCCCGGAAGGGCCGGGCGGCCACCGCCCGGCGGTAGACCTCCCGGGCCAGCTCCTCCGCGGCGAGGGCCAGGGCGAGCACCTCCTCCTCTAGCGGGGCGCCCTGGGCCTTAGGGACCACCGGGATCCCGCCCAGGGCCAAAAGGGCCAGGAACCGTCTGCGGGCGAGTTCCACGTTCCACCTCCTTGGCCTCGAGGCCGAAGGTTCGCAGGAAGGCCGCCACCACCCGGGGGTCAAACTGCCGCCCCGCCTCCCGGGCGATCTCCGCCAGGGCCTCCTCCGGGTCCAGGGCCCTGCGGTAGGGCCGGTGGCTGGTCATGGCATCGTAGGCGTCCACCACGGCGAAGATCCGGGCCAAGAGGGGGATTTCCTCCCCCTGCAGGCCCTCCGGGTAGCCCCGGCCGTCAAAGCGCTCGTGGTGGTGGCGCACCACCCCCCGGGCGCCCTGAAGGGCGGGAAGGCCTTCCAGAATCAGGGGGTGCGCGCGCATGAGGGCCTGCTCCTCCTCCGTGAGGGGGCCGGGTTTGCGGAGGACGGCGTCGGGGATGCCGATCTTGCCCAGGTCGTGGAGGAGGGCCCCGCGGCGGAGGTCCTCCAGGGCCTCCCTAGGCCCAAGGCCCGGCCCAGCCTGAGGGCGTAGGCGGTCACCCGCTCCGAGTGCCCTTCCGTCTCGTAGTCCTTGGCCTCGAGGGCCCGGGCCAGGGCCAGGAGGAGGGCCTCGTAGCTCGCGGAAAGCGCCCCTTCGGCCCGAAGGTAGGTGCCCCGGAGAAGGAGGAAGAGGGCCAGCCCCAGGGCCAGGGCCAAAAGCAGCACCCCCGCCTGGACCGGGCGCAGGAGGGCCCATTCCGGGGAGAGGTCGCGGACCAGGTGGACAAAGCCGCTGGGCACGGCCATCCAGATCCCGAGCCGCACGCCCTCCTCCCGAAACCAGGGGTCCTTCTGGGCCCGGGCCATGGCCCTCTCCTCCTCGGGGGTGGCCCGCCCTCCTTCCCGCTCCCGCTCGTAGGCCAGGGCCACGGTGCCGTCCTCCCGGAAGAAGGTGGCCCGGGTGATGTGGTACAGGTCCAGGTGCAGCCGGACCAGGGCGTGGAGCCGGTCGGGGTCCCAGCCTCCCCCGTAAGGGTTGGGGGCGTGCAGGGCGTGGGGGGAGAGGAACTGGGGGAAGATCTGGGTGAGGTGCAGGACCACCGCCTCCTAGGTGACCTTGGCCGTGGAGTCCACCAGGTAGCGGTGGAGGAGGAGGTTGAGGGCCCCGGCCAGGGCTAAGACCCCCGCCAGGGTGACCCCCGTCAGGCCCAGGAGGAAGCGGCGGTAGGGGCCCGCCGCGGCCAGGCTTCCGCCTCCCAGGGCCTGGGCTGGCTTTGGGGTCGGGGCGGACGGGTGCTTGGGGAGCCGGGGTGGCATCCTGTCCCTCTCTACGGCCCACCGGGGCCCTCTGGATGTCCACATCCAAGGGGGCCCTCCCGGCCGTAGGGAAGGGTGAGGGGGAAGACCCCTAATGGGAGGTGCCTATGGGAAAGGAAAGGGTTTTGGCGCGCAGGCAGTTCATGCGGGTGTTGACGGCGGCGGGGCTTTCCTCGGCCTTGGCCGGCTCCCTTCTGGACCGGGCCTTGGCGGCCCACGGGGGGCCTTCGGACCTGGACATCCTGCAGCTCGCCCTCACCGCGGAGTACCTGGCCACGGACGCCTATGCCCGCACGCGGTTCGCCTCCTTTGAGGGGGAGATCCGGGAGTACCTGGAGGCGGCCCTGGCCCAGGAGGAGGCCCATGTGAAGGCCCTGCAGGACGCCATCCGTTCCCTGGGCGGGAAACCGGTGGAGCGGCCCCAGTTCGTCTATCCGGTCCAGTTCCTCTCCAGCACCCGCCTCCAGGTCCTCAGGCTCCTCAACGCCCTGGAGGACGCCTTCGTGGGCGCCTACCTTGGGGCTTTGCCCCTCCTTCAGAACAAGGACCTGATCAAGGCGGCGGGGAGCATCCTGGGCAACGAGGCCGTGCACCGGGCCCTCATCCGGGACAGCCGCCTGAGCCTGAAGGACCCCGAGCTGCCCGGTCCCAAGGTCCCCAACGACCGGGCCTTTGAGGTGGCCATCACCCCGGAGGAGGCGCAGAAGGCGGTTTCGGGATTTATCCGGAAGTGAGCCTGCTTGGGAGAGGCCCCGGGGGAGGCCCCGGGGCCTTCGCCGCATCCAAACCCTCGCCAGGCCCTGGGCAGCCAGGCGGTGAACCAGCCCGTCATTGACCTCTACAACCCCTTCAACGACCCCGTCTCCTTCTTCGTGGGGGCCTTTGTCTTTGAGGACGTGGGGGTCACCGCCTACAACGGGGCCGCACCCCTTATCACCGACAAGCAGAACGTCCTGGCCCCTGCGGCGGGGATCCTGGCCACGGAGGCCTACCACGCCGGAGCCATCCGCCGCTACCTTATTGATATACGCACCCAGACCGTTCCCAACACGGGCCTCACGGTGGAGCAGCTGGCCAACGCCATCAGCAACGCCCGGAATAGCCTTTCTGGCGGCGGCGACGAGGGCCTCACCGTGAGCGGGAAGCCCAACAACGTGGCCGCGGATGCCAAGGGCGTGGCCTTCAGCCGCACCACGGACGGGGTCCTGAAGATCGTCTACCTCAACGCCCAGAAGCAGCCCGGCGGCTTCTTCCCTCAGGGCCTGAACGGGCAGATCAAGTAGCCCTTCCCGGCCTTGGGCCATGGGGGAGACCGAGCGGGAGATCGTGGAGGAGCTGGGCTTCGGGATGGTGCCCAACGCCTTCGCCTGGGCCCGCGAGGTGCCGGAGGTCCAGACCGCCCTCTGGAAGGCCTTCCGCCACGTGGTCTTGAGGGGGCTTCTTCCCAGGACGGTCAAGGAGATGATGGGGGTGGTGGCCTCGAGGCGGGCGGGCTCCGAGTACGGGGCCCGGGTCCACCTGCACGCCCTCATGGTCCAGGGGGTGGAGGCCCCCCTTCTCCAGGCCCTGGAGCGGGGGGAGGTCCCGGAGGGCCTCCCCCCCAAGGTGGCCGCCCTCCTCCGCTTCGCCCACGGGGCGGCCTTGGACCCCGGGAAGCCCGAGCTTCTCCGGCCCCTCCGGGAGGCCGGGCTCAGCGAGGCCGAGGTGAAGGAGGCCGTGGCCACCCTGGCCCTTTTCCGGATGGTGAACGCGTGGACCGACCTTTTGGCCATCCCAGTGGATGCGGTGTGAGGCCGGCCCTCCCCGGCCCGCACCCGCAGCGACGCTCCGGAAGGCCTCCGGGGGCGCCCTCAGGGGGGAAGGGCTGAAGGCTGCCCGAGGGTATGGACCAGGAGTCCCTCCTCCTCCGCCTTCTCCTCCTGCACGAGGTTACGGCGGGCTTTTCTGAGCCCCCCTTTCTGGAGGTGCTCGGCCGGGCAGAGCGGGGGGTGGAATGGGTCTTTCCTGGGGCCAGGCTGTTGGCCCTGCTTCCCGAGGAGGCCAGGGGCCTCCCCAGGCGGGGCCTGGGGCGCTTTCGCGGCCTCTTGGGGTACGGGGCCTACTTCCCTGGTCCCCCTTTGCCCTTCTACCTCTTCCTGGAGCACCCCAAGGTGGAAAGCCCCCAGGAACTGCGCCTCGCGGCCCTCTTCATGGAGCACCTCCTGGCGGCCCTAAGGGGCGCGGGCTACCGGGAGGAGCTGGAGCGCCAGGCCCGCACCGACTGGCTCACGGGCCTGGGCAACCGCCGCGCCCTGGAGCGGGCGCTCCGGGAGGGGCTGGCCCGGGGCGAGGTCCTGATGGTCCTGGACCTGGACGGCCTGAAGGCGGTGAACGACCGGGAGGGGCACCTGGCCGGGGACGCCCTCCTCAGGCGGCTCGGGGCCTGCCTCCAGGCCCTGGCCCTGTCCCACGGGGGGCGGGGTTTCCGCCTAGGGGGGGACGAGTTCGCCCTGATCCTGCCGGAGAGGGCCTTGGGAGAGGCTCGGCGGGCCCTGGAGGCCTTCCCCGTGAGCCTGGGGGTGGCGCGGGCCGAGGAGGGCCAAGGCCAGGCCCTTCTGGAGCTGGCCGACCGGAGGATGTACCGGGCCAAGCGCCGAAAGAGGGCTAAGCCCCCCTGGCGCAGGCCAGGGGGGCCCAAGGGCGGGCGCGGGGGGTTCCCCTAGCCCGCCTTGCGCATGAAGCCCACCGCCCGGAGCAGCCAGATGAGGACCACGGCCCCCACCACCCCCCAGAGGATCCCGCCCAGGCTGAGGCTGCCCGCGGAGGAGGCCCCGCCGATGCCCAGCAGGTCGGCGAAGAGCCACTTCGCCAGCACGGAACCCACGATGCCGATGAGGATCTTGCCGAGAAGCCCCTCGCGGTCTCCCATGATCATGCTGGCGATCCACCCCACCCCACATTCCGCACCCCCTTCACTCCAGCAGGTAATATCGCCCGGCCCCCAGAAGGCGCACCGCGGTCTCGTGATGGGGAGCCGGGTTGAGGACGAGCCACTTGCCCCCCAGCTCCACCAGGCGGACCCACATAAAGAGTGGAAACACCCAGCGCAAGGTGGGCTTGGCTGTGGGTCTCCCCTT
>NZ_ATXJ01000036.1 GCF_000421625.1 Thermus islandicus DSM 21543
GCCTCCGCGTCTACCGCCATCACCTCCTTTGGCGTCCGATAACCGAGCCCCGAGTGCAACCGGCGCTCGTGGTAGTAGCGTAGCCGCTCCTCCACCACCTCCTTTAGCTCCCCAAGGCTAAAAACGGGTCCCGCCCCTCCCCCTTGAACCGGGCAAAAAAGCTCTCCACCACCGGAGAAAACGTACGCTTCGCGTGACGCCCCTGGCCCCCATCAGGCTGTAGGAAAACCTCTGCCCGTCCCTCAGCAGCGTGGCTCAGGAAAGGACCCCCCAGGGCGGCTGACGGTCTTGGTGCACCAGGGCCCTGGGGAGCCTCCCCACCTGGGCCTGGAGAAAGGCCTTGGCCTCCGCCCAGGCCCCCAGGGCCAGCTCCACCGAAGTGGCATGGTTCCAGTATGCTTGGGTGGCAGAGTTCTGCCAATGAGGGCTAGGCCATATATATGCACGCTCACTCCCACCTCAATTAGGCCTTCCGCTACCCCGCTGCCCTTGTGAAAGCCATCGCTAGACCACATGGACCTCGTCCTGGACGGGCGTGGCAGAGCTCTGCCAGCTGTGACAGGAAGGGGGGGTGGAAAAAGAGCGCCTCAGCTGCGTCAGGGACGCGCGTGGCAGAGGTCTGCCATTTTCCGACCCTAGGGTTTCAGAGTCTCCAGAGGGCCTCGAGGGAGAGGGCGTGGAGGTCTTTTACTACCGCAGCCACTCCGGGGAGGAGGTGGACCTGGTGCTGGAGGGACCGGGGAGGAGAGGGGTGGGGGTGGAGGTGAAGGCCTGGGGGAGCCTCCGCCCCGAGGACCCACGGGGCCTAAAGTCCCTGGCCCAGGCCCTTGGCCCCCGCTTCCACCGGGGCGTGGTGCTCTATCAGGGGCGGGAAACCGTGCCCTTCGCCAAGGACCTCAGGACCACGGGGACGGTCCCCGGGGCCTACCGGGTGCGCCTCAAGGTAGCTTCGCTGACCCTGGGGGGGCGGGGCCGAGGCCGAGGCCACGGCGGAGGTCCAAGTGGAGGCCTCTCCCCCCCGAGTGATGCTCTCCGCCTTTTCCGGGAAGGGGTCTTGCCGAGACCTCCTCCTGCCCCCGGATGGGGGGGCCTTTCCGCCTCGAGGGGCTTTCCCCCGGGACTTACCGCCTCCTCGCCTTCCTGGACCGGGACGGGGACAGCCTTTTGGACCCTGAGGAGCCCCGGGGGGAGGTGGAGGCCACGCCCCCGGCCACGGGGGTGCGCTTTCTGGCCCAGTAAAAGTGAGCCCCTATCGGGCCAGGTCCTAGCCTTCACTCCCGGAGTGTTTCAATCCTCTATGGGCCTAACCCTTGCCCCCCAAGAGGTCCATCACCCCCGCCAAGGCTTCCGCCAGCGAAACCACCCAGAGCCCCCTTACCCTCCTCCCCATGAGGTGCCCAAAGTGGCGCCGGTCCCCAGTCACCAGGGCCTCGGCGCCGGCGCTCCAGGCAGCCGCCAGGATAGGGGCATCCTTAAGGGGTAGGCCTTCCGCCAGCGCTTTCCGCACCAACGCCATGGGGGCCTCGGGGACCGTCTGCACCTGCTCCCGTATCCGCTGGAGGCAGTCCAGGGCCTCGGGCCGCTGGGCCTCCAGGTTGCGCCGGGCCTCCTCTAGGGCGTGGGGGGAGGTGAGGAGGAGGACCTTGGCCCTGGGCGCCAGCTCCAAAAGGGCTCGCGCCCTTCCCTCTTGCCAGCAAGCGGCGAAGAGGACGTTGGCGTCCAGGAAGAGGCGGTGGAGCCTAACGGGCGAGGGCGGCAAGGCGGGCGCGTTCCTCCTCCGTGAGGGTGTCCTCGGCCAGGAGTTCCTGGAGGCGCTCTTCCGGGTAGACCTCTAAGGGGTAGACCCCGGCGGGGCGCAGGAGAAGGCCCCCTTCGGGAGCGAGTTCCACCAGGAAGTATGCCTCCCCCTCCACGCCCAAGGCCTTGAGGAGGCGCTTGGGGATGGAGAGTTGGCCCTTGCGGCTGAGCTTGGCTAGCTCCACGGTTTCAGTGTACCAAAAAGTTGAGTGTCTTTGTTTCCCACTTATCAAGAAGGAAAGGCCCTGATCGTGTAAAGCATAGGGCTTAACCCCAAGGGACATCCGCCTCGAGCCTCGCAGTCCTCCCTCTGCTTCTGGTGTTCCTCTTCTGCCAGCGCCAGATCGTGGAGGGCGACGTCCTCTAGGTGGTGGCGATGGCGGCCCCGGGCAGGCGCGGCATCCGGGCCTAGGCCCTGAGGGTCCTGGAGGAGGCCCTTGGCGCTAAATGACTCCTTCCCGCTTCTCCTCCTCGTAGAGCCTCTCCAGCACGAACTCCTTGAGGAGGGTCTGGTAGCCCTTGCCCTTCCTCCTCGCCATGGCCTTGAGCCGCCGCAGGAGGTCCTCGTCCAGGCGCAGGGAGATGGCCCGCGTCCTGGGGCGAGGAGGGGGCAGGAGACCTTCCGGGGGCGGGGCCATGGCCTCCAGGAGGGGCTCGCCCAGCTCGTGCTCCGCCCAGAAGCGGGCCTCCTCCGCCTCGCTCCCAAACTCGGGGATCTCCTCCAGGCTTTGCACCTTGCGCTTTTCCCTCATCTACTTCCCCCTTCTCCGGTACCGCCTTTTCTCCCCCGGGGAGGCGTCCCGGGCGGTGATGACCCGCACCCTGCCCCGCCTGCGGGTAAAGACCAGGAAGAGAACCCGGCCCCCTTCCGTGGCTCCCAGGGCCGCCCAGCGCTCCTCTCCCCGCTGGGAGCGGATCTTGAGGACCAGGCGGAGGGGGTCGGTGAGGGCTTCCTCGGCCTCCCAGGGGCGCACCCCGTGCCGGGCGATGTGATCGGTGTTGGCCTCGTCCCAGTCAAACTCCACGGGGCGGCCTCCCCTTTGAGTATATACCATGGCATACACGGGAGGGGAACACGACCGCCGGGACCCACCTGGCCGGGGCGGCCCTCACGGCGTTCCTCGTTTTGGACGGCTTAGCCAGCGCCCTCCCGGGGGTGGACGCGGGAGGGTCCCGCCGGGCGGCCGCCACGCTGTCGGTCCTCGCTGCCCTAGCCCAACGCCTGGGCCTCACGCTTCTGCTCCTGGAGGAAGCGGACTGGCCTCCCGCCCGGAACGCCCTCCCGAGGGGGCCTCTGGGGGCGGCGCTCAGGGCGGCCTCCCCCGCAGCCCTGTTCTCCCTGGAGTGGGTGCCGCCTAGGGAGGCCGAGGGGCCGAAGGTCATGCGCCTTGTAGCCCTCATGCAGCGCTACGCTCCCCTTCCCTCACCCCTGGGACTGGAACTGGTGGAGGGCCACGGGGGAGAGGGATGGTCCCTCGAGCCCTACCCCCTCATGGTGGGAAGGACATTGGTGGCCCGGGCGGAGGCCGCCATCCTCCAGGCCCTCCGGGTGGCGGGGGAAGGAGGCCTCCCCCGGCAGGTCCTCCTCAAAGAGGTCATGGCCCGGGCCACCGTGAAGGAGCGGACCGCCACAACCGCCCTGGCGAACCTGAGGGCCCGGGGGAAGGTGACGGAGATGGCCCTCGGGGGGCGGGGGAACCCCAAGCTCTATCGCCTTGTCGACTCCGAGTCGTTCTTTGCCCAAAAGGGGGAAAGTGCCCTCAGGAACGGTACTGATTTTGGGCAAAGCCCCTTGCCCCAAAGGATGGGCGAAGCGGATCCTGGGGAAGGTCGCGGGACAACCCCTCGAGGAGGAGGCGGGTTCCGAGTGGGAGGTGGAGCTGTGACCGCCTGGGGCGCCCTCCGGGCCCGCCTCCCGGACCTGGCCGCTAAAATTCGGGTTCTCCAGCCCCCCAGGCTCAGGGTCGCGGTGGACGGCCAGGTGGTCTACGCGGCCCAGGTTGTCCCGGAGGAAGCGGATCTAGGGGCTCACTCCGCCCGCTTCGGTGGGCCGTCCCGCCTCGAGGGGTGGCTGCTGGAGCGGCTGGCCCTGTGGGAGGAGAGGTTCCCCGGGGTCCGGGAGGTGGAGCTCCTCGGGGTGTGGGCCGGAAACCCACCGCGCCTCGAGGTCATTGCCCGGGTGAGGCCCCGGTCCCCTTCTCCCTGACCGCCCCTACGTAGAAGAAGCTTGGGCAGGACTTCAGCGGCCCCAAAGCCGTTCGATGATCCTCCAAACGGCGTTTGGAGTGCGTTCTATGATGGGCTCTATGTACTCAAGGAAGTCCCCCAGCTCTTCCGGTTCTATCCCGCCTTCGTACCTTTCGTAAACGACGAGACCTAAGGCCACCACCTGGCCCCGCTCCCTGGCGGTCAGTTCCTTAAACCGCTTGAGAACCCCCTCAGGAGCTCGCACCTGTACCGGTTCGCTCGCCTCCCCTGGCCCTAGGGGCTCCTGGCCCAACCGCCGGGCCCGCTCCTCCCGGGGGATCCGCTGTAGGTGCCTACCCCGTGGCATGGTTCCAGTATGCTTGGGTGGCAGAGTTCTGCCAATAGGGACTAGGCTATATAAAGCTTGTCCCCAACTCCGTCTCAGTAGGCCTTCCGGTGCCTCGTCGGTCTTGTGAAAGCTATCGCTAGACGACGCGAACGCCGTCCTGGACGGGCGTGGCAGAGCTCTGCCAGCTGTGACAGGAAGAGGGGCTAGGCGCAACGGGAAAGAGCGCCGTGCAGGACGGTTCTGGCAGGGTTCTGCCAGTTGCCTACCCCCTTAGATCCCCCAGAGGGCCTCGAGGGGGAAGACGTGGAGGCCCTTGGCGGAGGGCACGGTCACCCGCCCCAGGTGGAGGACCACGCCCCGGTGGAAGCGGGGGGCCAGGGTGGACTTATCCGCCTACCTTTCCCCTAGGAGGACCACGGGGCGGTCCTCGAGGGCCCTCCGGATGGGCGTGGCCAGGCACCTGGGAAACGCGGCTCCTTTCGTCCAGCCTCGGTTGAAAATCCTCCGCATAGCGGTCCAAATGCCGCTGCGCCAGAGAGGCCGGCCTCCGGCCCTGGGGAAGCGGAGGTGAAAGGGTGATGCCGAACCCCACCCTCATCCACGTGGCCCAGGTCCTGGCAGGCCGCTGCCCTAGGCGGCTTCTTCAGGGTAGCTTCGCTGACCCGGGCCATTGGCGCAAGGAGGAGAAATCGCAGGGCCAAGGCACGGGCCAGGACCAGGCGAAGGCCCACCACGGGGAGGTGGACCGCCTCCTCGCCCTCTACCGCAACCTGGGCTACTGGGCCAAGGCCCGGGTGAACGTGGCCTTCCTGGAGACCCCCCTCTTCCTCACCGCCGAGCTGGACCTGGTGGTGGCGGACGGCTGGAGGGCGGTGGTGGTGGAGGTGAAGACCGGGGAGCTTCGGCTAGAGCACCTCTTCCAGGCCCTCTTGGCCTCGGCGGCCTGGGCCCAGTTGGAGGGCCGGGTGGACCTGAGGCGCCAGGTTTCCGCCGTGCTCTGGCACCCGGGCCTAGGTTGGGCCATAGACCTAAAGGTCCCCAGCCCCGAGCTCCTCACGGCCCGGGCTCGGGAGGCCCTCGAGGCCCTTCTTGCGGGGAGGCCCAGGGTAGGCCCGGAGTGCAGGGGCTGTCCCCTGGCCCGGGAGGGGAGTTGCCCGGAGGGCGTGGCCCACCTTGGGGGTGGGGCGTGAGCCCCCTTGACCCCTTGGGCCTCGGCGCCCCCCGGGGCCTCCCCTCGGAGGTCCACTTCTTCGCCCTCTCCCAGGTCCTCGAGGTCCTCCGGGGGGTGTGCCCCGCCCGGGTCCTGGAGGAAGCCCGCCTAGCTAGGCAGATTCCCCGCTCTCGGACGCGCTCCCAGAGCTTGGGGACCTCCGCGCGCTCCCAGGCCCTGGCGGAGGCCGTGGCTCGGTTTCCCAAGGACTACCGCCTGCGCTTAAGGGCCCGGCTGGAGCTCCACTTCCCCCAGGCCGTGGTTCGGGCCCAGCTGGACGGGCTCCTCCTGGGCCGGGGCGAGGCGGTGGGGCTCAGGTGGGCGGGAACCGCGAACCCCAGGCAGGATGCCCTCGAGGCCCTCAGCTTCTGCCTCCACGACTTCGCCCGAAGGAACGGCCTCCGCCCCCGCCTCCTCCTGGTCGCGCCTCACCGTGCCCTTCCCTACTCCCTGGCCCCTGTGGGAAGCCCCGCTTACCGGCGGACAGGGGAAGCCCTCCGGCGGGCAGTAGAAGCCCTCCGCCAGGGGGCCCGGGTGGCTGGCCGGGCGTGCAGGGGCTGCCCGCTCCGCCACGGGTGTCCCGCCCGCGCCATCTAGAGGGCCCCGGAGGGGGCGGGGGTGGAACCGGATCCCCGCCTCCTCCCCTAAGAACCCCAAGGGCGGTACCCACGGCCGGGAAGCGGGACCGGCTTGGGTGGTACTGAAGCGATGGTGGATGCCCTCCTCCAGGAGGAGAACCTGAAGGCGGTGGGCGGGGACAAGGACCTTTGGATGCGGGCCTTCCTCTGCCGCTCCTCTCCCAGGGTCTCCTTCGGGGACGCTCTTATCTGAGCGGCGGCTTTGGCCTCTGGGGTGAGGCGGGTCTATACCCTGGATGCCCGCTTTCCTAGGGGCACCGGTAACAGAGGGCTCAAATCCAGGCTCAGCTTACCTGCGATAAGTCTCCGTCGGCATGGGTAGAAACTCAACTTTAGCCGCTCCAAGACCTGCCTCGCCGCGTACCAAGCGTCAAACAGTACGCCTTCCGGCTGAAAGCCCTGCTCCTCCGCCCACTCCAGCAGGGCCAGCTTGCTCTCCTC
>NZ_ATXJ01000037.1 GCF_000421625.1 Thermus islandicus DSM 21543
TATCCCCCTTTTGCCTCTTTCGCCGCCCTCTGCGGGCTTTTGTGCTTTTGGACGAAGCGAGCGTGGAGGAGAGGAAGTGTGTGGGCTACGGCCAAGAGGGCTTGCTTCTTTCGCTTGCCCCGGGAAATGAGCCGATGATAGAAGGCCCGCATGACCGGATCACGCCGCACCGCCACCATGGCCGCCATGTACAGCTTCCTCCTGAGGATGGGCGGCCCCTTCCGGGAAAGCCGCGTCCGCTCCACCGTCTTCCCCGACTCCTCCCTTTCAGGAACGCGGCCTTGGCCCGGCCCCAGACCGCCCGGGGCAAAAAGGCCAGCACCGCCGCCGCCACCTGCGGCCCCACCCCGGCAAGCTCCTGCAGCACCCCGGCTTCGGGAATTTGCCCCAGAAGAGCCTGAATCTGGGCCTCCACTTCCTCCACAAGGGCCTGCACATGGGCCAGTTCCCGCTGAAGGAAGGGGATCACCCGCCCGCTTCCCGCCCACGCTGCCGCCTCCAGCTGGTTCCGGATGGCCTGCGCCCGCTTGGCCAGGTCTTCCCTGTATCCCACGAGCTCTTTAAGCTCCCTAAGGGTCTTTTCCGGAAGCGTGTAGGGCTTGAGATGGTCCCGGTAAACCTGGGCGTAGCGGGCGAGGAGCAGCGCGTCTTTTTTGTCGCTTTTGTTGCGTTCCCCGGCTGCCCGGCGGAAGGAGGCGACCTGGTAGGGGTTGACCAGGGCCACCCGGAAGCCTTTTTGGGCCAGAAGGGTGACGAGGGGCAGAGGGTAGGCGCTGCTGGGCTCCAGGGCGATCCAGGCTGGGCGTTGCTGGAGGAGGGCGGCCAGGAGGGATTTTCTTCCTTCTTCGGTGTTGGGGAAGCGGAGGGTGCGGTTCAGTTCAGGGCCGAGAAGGGCCAGGTCCAGGTGGGCTTTGCTGACGTCTATGCCTGCGAAGACCATGGTTGGCCTCCTTTTGGTAGATTGAGGGAGGTGGCCACCTGACCCCGTGTGCCGAGCATGTGGATGCGGTCGTGTGCGACCGGGATGCCGTACGGCAGGTAGGCCGGGGCAGGTGGCCGCCGATCACATTTGCGGGCGTGAAAAGCCCGGCGCTTTTAGCGGTTACACCCCCCTCACTTGGGCAAGATACATGCGGCTTTGTGGGCTATTTCCCAACTATTTGCACCTCCTCCACCCGGAAGCTTTCCCCTTGCCGCACGCCCTCCACCAGGAGGATCCTGGCGTCCCGCAGGAGGCTGTACCGCCTGGCCCAGACCTCGGGGGGGATCACCGCCTGCAGGCGGTAGGGGCCGTCCTCCAGGACGAGGAAGGCGTACCCCCGGGCGGTGGGGGGCTTTTGCCGAGCCACCACCAGCCCTGCGGTGAGCCCAGGTCCCTCCCCCAGGAGGGGGATGGGGGTGGCCCCGAGTTCCTCCAAGAGGCCCCGCAGCAGGTCCATGGGATGGAGGGGGAGCTCGGAGAGGCCCTTGGCCTCGAGGTCCAGGGCCAGGCGCTCCCCCAGGCCCAAAGGGGGAAGGGGAGGGGCGGGCGCCTCCAGGGCCAGGAGGTTCCCCCCGGGAAGCCCCGCCCGGTAGAGGGCCTCCCGTCGGGGCAACAGCTCGTCAAAGGCCCCCGCCCGGGCCAAGGCCAGGAGGAGGTCCTGTGGAGGGTCCAGTCGGGCGCGGAACTCCTCTAGGGAGCGGAAGGGGCCCCGGAGGCGCTCCTTGAGGACCGCCCTGGCCGCCGCCTCCGAAACCCCTTTGGCCTGGGTGAGGGGTGGGCGGAGGGCCTTTACCCCACCCTCTACCTCCACCCGGTAGTGGAGCCCCGAGCGGTTCACGGAAAGGGGCAGGAAGGGGACCCCAAGGCGCCTTGCCTCCTGGCGGAGGGTGCTAGGGGGCCACATGCCGGGGGCCTCGTTGAGAAGCCCGGCCAGGAACTCGGCCGGGTAGTGGGCCTTGAGCCAAAGGGAGGCGTAGGCGTGGCGGGCGAAGGCGTGGGCGTGGCTCGCCGTGAAGCCGTAGCCCCGGAAGCCCGCCACCCTGCGCCAGAGGCCCTCCGCCTCCTCCCCTCCAAGCCCAAGCCGCGCCCTGACGCCCGCCAGGAAGCGCTCCCGCAAGGGCGCAAGGTCCTCCTCGTCCTGGGCCCTGCTTAAGGCCTTGCGGAAGGCCTCCGCCTCGGGCCAGTCCAGTCCCGCCCCGTGGTGGAGGAGGCGGAGGAGCTGCTCCTGGAAGAGGAGGACGCCGAAGGTCTCCCCCAGGATCTCCTCCAGGAGGGGGTGGGGGAGGGGAGGCCCGCCTCCCTTCCGGCGCCTCTCCAGGTAGGGCCGCACCGTGCCCGACTGGATAGGCCCTGGGCGGACCAGGGCGATCTGGTGGGCCAGGTCCATGAGCCCCTTGGGCCGAAGCCGCCGGCTCATGGCGGTCTGGGCAGGGCTTTCCAGCTGGAAAACGCCCAGGGTTTCCCCCCGCCAGAGGGGGCGGTAGACGGCCGCCTCCTGGGGGAGGTGGTCTAGGTCCAGGTAGACCCCCTCCGTGCGGAGGACCTCCTCCCGGGCCCGCTCCAGGGCAGAGAGCATCCTAAGGCCCAGGAGGTCCAGCTTCACCAGGCCCAGGGCCTCGAGGTCGTCCTTGTCCAGGGTGAGCATCCGGATCCCCCCGCTCGTGCGGACCACCGGGGCGTACCGGGCCAGGGGCCCTGGGGCCACCACCACCCCGCCCACATGGGGCATCAGGTGGCGCACGTGCCCCTTCTCCATGCGGGAGAGGAGGGAGAGGAGGAGGCGCTTCACCGGAGCCTCCCCCAGGACCTCGGCGAGGAGGGGCTCCGCCTCGGCGGCCCGGTGGGGGGCGAGGTGCCGGAAGTCCCGGCCCAGGTGGCGGGTGAGGCGGCGGCGCAGCTCCGCCGGCAGGCCCAGGGCCCGGCCCAGGTCCTGGAGGGCTAAGGGGAGCCGGTAGGTGACGTAGGCGGCGGCCATGGCCTCCCGGGCGCCGAAGGCCTCCTCCAGGTGGCGGATTACCTCCTGGCGCCTCCGGCTTCCCAGGTCCAGGTCGATGTCGGGAAGGCTTTTCATCCCCCCGTGGAGGAAGCGCTCAAAGAGGAGGCCCTCCCGCACCGGGTCCACGGGGGTGAGGTCCAAGAGGTGGGCGAGAAGGCTCCCCACGGCGCTCCCCCGGGCGGCCACCAAAAGGCCCCGGCTCCGGGCCCACCGGGCCACCTCGTGGGCCAGGAGGAAGAAGCCCGCCAGGCCCAGGGCCTCCACCGTGGCCAGCTCCTCCTCGAGCCGCTTCCGGTAGGCGGGGCGGCCGGGATAGCGGGCCTCCAGGGCCTCCCAGGCCAGGCGGCCAAGCCGGCCCATGGGGGTCTCCCCGGGCGGGAGGGGCACGGGCGGGTCCAGGATCCGCTCGGGGAGGAGGGGAAAGGCCAGGGACTCCGCCAGGGCCCGGGCGTTGGCCCAGGCCTCGGGGAAGGGGATCCGCTCCAGGGCCTCCTCTCGGGAAGGGAGGGCAAAGGCCTCGTTGCGGGGGCGGTCCGGGTGCGGGGTCTCCACCCCGATCCCCAGGCGGGCGCAGGTGAGGGCGTCCAAGAGGGGGTAGAGGTCGGGGCTGGCCATGCGCACCTCGAGGGCCGCGGCGTAGGGCAGGCCCCGGTCCTGGGCCAGGGCCCTCAGAACCCGGACCCGGCGCCCGTCCCCGGGGAGGCGGTCGTGGTAGAGGGTGAGGAAGAGCCGGTCCCGAAAGGCCCCCTGGAGGGCCCCAAGGAGGCGGTCCAGCTCCTCCAGGCGCCGCTCGGCGAGGAGGCGGCTCGGAAACCCCTCCCGCCCCCCGGTGAGGAGGACCAGGTCCTCGCTCTCCGCCAGGAGGGCCTCCAGGGGGAGGCTTCCCTCTTCCAGGGCCCGGGTGAGGTGTTGGGAGAGCCTCCCGTACCCCTCCCGGGTCGCCGCCAGGAGGCGCACCGGGAAGGTACCCGCCGGGGTCCTAAGGGGGAGGCCCGCCCCCAGGAGGGGCACCACCCCCACCTCCCGGGCCCGGCGGAAGAGGCGCACCCCGCCCGTGAGGGCGCGCCAGTCGGTGAGGGCCAGGTGGGTGTGGCCCAGGGCCGCCGCCCTCTCCAAGAGCCTTTCCGGGGAGGACACCCCCCGGCCGAAGTAGGACTCGGCGGAAAGGAGGGCTAGTCCAGGACCCGGCTCAATACCCATCCTTCTCCCTCCCGGAAGACCTCCAGGACCAGCCCCCCGGCCACCTCCAGGAGGAAGTAGTCCCGGCCCTCCTCCCCAAGCCACCACCTCCCCCCAGCCCTCCAGGCGTCCAGGAGGCGCACCACGGACCGCCTACCCCGAAACCCCACCCAAAGCGGCCTCTTCCCTTCGCACCCCACCTCCACCGGCAAGAGGTAAAGCCGCATCCTCCACCTCCCAAGGGACGAGCCGGAAGCCCCGCTCCGGGGCCAGGGCCTGGGGGTCCACCACCTGCACCCGGAAGAAGGCCCCGGGGAAGCGGGCGAGGACCTCCTTAAGGCCCTCACCCGCCCTCCGCCACAGGCCCTCCTGAAAGCCCGGGCGGAAGAGGCCCACAAGCCTCGCCCGCACCGCCTCCAAGGGGAGGCCCCCCGCGCCGCCCTTCCGGAAGGCAGCCTCCAGGGCGAGGCGCACCCCTTCCTCGGTGTGCAAGGGTTCCCTGGCCAGCCAGGTTCCCCGGAAGCGGAGCCCCCCCGCCCAGACCTCTACCTCCGCCCTCCGCGCGGCCCGGCCCTCGAGGCGGGCGAAGAGGCGGGCTCCCAGGTGGCGGAAAAGCCCAGCCGAGGCCTCCGCCGGGGGGTCCAGGAAGGCCTCTGCCTCCAGGGTCTCCTCCTCGAGGAAGCGGGCCACCCCCTTCCGCCAGGGGCCGAAGAGGTAGGGGAGGAGGCGGGGGGCTTCCGGCAGGTAGGCGGCGAGCTGGGGGGGCTTCCAGCGCCTGAGCTCCCCTACCCGCTTTAGGCCCAGGAGGCGCAGGCGGGCGAGGCCCTCCGGGGTCAGACCCACCCCCCGGAGGAGGTGAAGGGGAAGCCTGTCCAGGAAGGCCTCCTCTTTCCCCTCCGCCACCCCTCTGGCCTCCCCTTCCCGGGCGGACCAGGCGGCGAGGAGGGCCACCTCCCGCCAGGCGGCCACCCCCACCCGGGCCCCGTGTCCCCGGGCCAGGAGGCGGGCCTCGGGAAGGGAGAGGCGCAGGAGGGCCACCCCGGGCTCCAGGGGCTCCACCCAAGGGGTGAGGGCGTGGAGCTCCCGGAGAAGGTCCTGCCAGAGGGCGGGGGCCTCCTGGGGGTAGGGGTGCAGGGCGAGCCCGGGCACGCGGGCCAGGGCGGCCTCCGGGGAAAGGCCGGGGAGGATTCCGAGCCTCCGGGCCAGGGGGCAGGCGGCCACCACCCGCCCTCCCCGGTGCACCGCCAGAGGGGGGGTTTCCCCTTCCCGGCGGAGGAGCCATATGGGCCAGGGAAGGAAGAGGGCTGCGGCCACCAGGGGGGAAACCTCGGACTTCATAGAGGCCTCACCGCTATACCTGTTTTATAGCAGGTATACTGGGCTTCGGGCAAGCCCCCCTCAGCGGCGCTCCAGGAGGCCGAGGGCCTCGAGGCCCTCCCTTCCCCTCAGGAGGAAGCGGAAGACCCCCTGCACCTCCACCTCCCGGGCGGGCAGGCGCAGGGTGGGGTAGGCGGGGTTGTGGGGCTTGAGGACCACCTCCTCCCCCTCGGGGTAGACGTACTTGAGCGTGGTCTTCCCCTGGTGGAGCACGGCGGCGATCTCCCCCCGCCTCGGCCTTACCCCCCGCTCCACCACCACCACGTCCCCCTCCAGGAGGTACTCCGCCATGCTGTCCCCCTCCACCACCAGGGCGAAGAGGTTGGGCCGGCCGGGGATGGGGATGAGCCCCTCCACCTCCTCCAGGGCCTCCTCCAAGGGGCCGGCGGGGATCCGCCCCACCACCGGGATGGCCAGCCCCGCGAGGAGCCTCCCTTCGGGGGTGAGCTCCACGTGGGTGGGGCGGCCGTGGCCCCTAGGGTGGAGGATCACAAGCCCTTTGCGGGCCAGGGCCTCGAGGTGCTGGCGCAGGGTTTGGGGCCTGAGCCCAAGGAGCGCGGTCAGGTCGTGGGAGGTGGGGGCAAGGCCCTCTCGCACCAGCCTGGCGACTCCCTCCAGCACGGTCCGCTGGCCCCTCGGCAGTTTCCTACCCATGCCCGCCTCCTTTACCTGTTTTATAACAGGCTACCCGCGAGCGCAAGAGGGACCTCCACAGTCAGCTTACCTCCGATAAGTCTCCGTCGGCATGGGTAGAAACTCAACTTCAGCCCTTCTCGCTGACACTCAATGAGCCCATAGACCACCAACCCCAAGGCCAGATGGGCCAGCAACCTGGCCCTACGCCAGTGCCGATGCCCCGTCCACCCCAGTTCCTGCTGAAGCCCCCGGAAAATCTCCTCAATCGCTTGCCGCAACCGG
>NZ_ATXJ01000038.1 GCF_000421625.1 Thermus islandicus DSM 21543
TCGGAAGACTTGGGGAATCCCTATCGGAAGACTTGGGGAGTTTGCCCCCTCCCCTATCGGAAGACTTGGGGAGTTGGTATCGGAAGACTTGGGGAGAAGGGGCGGCTTGTATCGGAAGACTTGGGGAGTTTTGGCCCCGGAAAGCCCGTCCTCATCGCAAATCAGGTTTGGCCTGTTGTTGATCATATAGTCAAAAGCTCTTAAACCTAACTGATTAAATGATGATCATCAAGGGGGTAGAACGCTTCCAGAATGCTGGCTCCTCCTCTCGCCCTTGGTCCCCAAGTGAAAAGTTTCCCCGCTTGCCCCTTTCCGGCGCCCCGCAGCCGGAGGGCCTCGAGGGGTTTCCCCCACCTAGCCAACCCCCCTTTTCCGCCCCTAGGGGTGGGGACTGTAGGCTCCTACGCCTCCTCTCCCCTGCCCCAGCGGGAGCCGGCGGAATCCGGGCCCATGGGGGTAGCCTTGGGAAGGGACCTCGCTTGCCCTTTTGAGGGGAAACACACAGCCCGTGAGGTTTGACCCATAGCGATAAGGAGGGGTATAATCCCGGCAACATGACCAAGACCATCCTGGTCCCCCTAAAGGAGTGGGCTTTGGAACAGGGCCTTTCCTACTCCGGTGCCTTGAAGTACATCCAGGAGGGAAGGCTTCAGGCGAAGCGGCTTGGCCGCTACTGGTACGTGGTGAAGGAGGTGGAGGCCCCTGGCGGCGAGGGGGTGGTGCTGACCCTCTTCACCCACGCGGGGGGGGCAGGGAAGACCTCCCTGGCCCGGGACCTGGGCTACGAGATGGCCTCCCGGGGAAAGCGGGTGCTGCTCGTGGACGTGGACCCTCAGGCGAACCTCTCGGCCTGGCTGGGGGTGGTGGACGCTCCCGTGGAGGAGACGCTTCTTGGGCTTTTGGAGGGCAAGGGGCGCTTTAAGCCGCGGGAGGTCCTGCCTGGCGTGAGCTTGATCCCTGCGCACGTGGAGCTGGCCCGGGCGGAGCTGGTCCTCATCCGGGAGCCCTACAAGATGTTTGCCCTGCGGAAGGCCCTCCAGGGGTTCCGCCAGGAGTATGACCTGGTGCTGGTGGACTCCCTCCCCTCCTTGGGCTCCCTGGCCGGGGTGGCGGGGATGGCGGGGGACGGGCTTCTGGTCCCCGTGGAAGCCTCGCCCAAGGGCCTGCAGGCTTTGCCCACGGTGCTCTCGGTGGCCCGCGACTACGCGGAGGGGCTCGCCTCCTTAGGGATGTGGGGCGGGACCACCTTCGTGCGGGCCCTCATTCCCAATGGCCTCGAGGGCACCGTGCGGGACCGGGAGGTCCTGGCCCAGCTCGAGGTCCTCGCGGGACGGGTTCCGCTTGCGCCGCCTTTGGTGCGCCGCCCGGCGGTGTACCGGGAGGCCCAGGTCCAGAGGCTGCCGGTGCAGGCGGTGGGCGGGGAGGAGGTGCGGCGGGAGATGCGGGCGCTCGGGGACTTCCTGGAGGGGGTCTTGGAGGAGGTAAGGGCGGATCTTCGCAAGGAGGTGGCCCCGTGAAGCGCAAGCCGAGCCCCATGGACCCCTTCTTGGCGCGGGCCCTGTCCGCCCTGGAGGAGATGGAGGGGAAGCCGGTCCAGGCCGGGGTGAGGGCGCTTCCCCTCGAGGCCCTCGTCCCCCAGGCCCAGCCCAGGAAGCGGTTTGAGGCCCTCGAGGCCCTCGCCGAGTCCATCCGGGAGAAGGGGGTCCTCCAGCCCCTCCTGGTGCGCCCCCTCGGGGAGGGGAAGTACGCCATCGTGGCCGGGGAGAGGCGCTACCGGGCGGCCCTGATGGCGGGGCTTTCCGAGGTGCCGGTGCGGGTGCTGGACCTCTCGGAGAAGGAGGCCCGGCTCCTCGCCCTGGTGGAGAACCTGCAGCGGGAGGACCTGAACCCCTACGAGGAGACCCTGGGGGTGCTGGACCTCCTATCGGAAGACTTGGGGAAAACCAGGGAGGAGGTGGTGGGGCTCCTTGAGCGGATGCGGAAGGAGAAGCGGGGGGTAGCAGCCCAAAACGTTTTGGGCAGCCTCGAGGCCAAACGGGTGGAGGAGCTCTTCCGGCTCCTCGGGCGCCTCTCCTGGGAGAGCTTCGTGCAGGCCCGCCTCCCCCTCCTCTCCCTGCCTGC
This sequence comes from Thermus islandicus DSM 21543, assembly GCF_000421625.1. Taxonomy (NCBI): domain Bacteria; kingdom Thermotogati; phylum Deinococcota; class Deinococci; order Thermales; family Thermaceae; genus Thermus; species Thermus islandicus. The sequence continues at coordinate 2,122 of NZ_ATXJ01000038.1, forward strand.
GGACCTAAGGGAGGCCCTCGAGGCGGGCGCCCTCCCCTACACCGCTGCCTTGGAGCTCAAGAAGGTGAAGGACGAGGGCCTGAGGCGCGCCCTCCTGGAGGAGGCCAAGGCGGGGCTTTCCCTGAGGGAGCTCAAGGCCAGGGTGCGGGAGGCCCTCAAGCGGGAGAAGCCTCCCAAGCCCTGGCCCCGGGAGGTGGGGGAGAGGCTCCTCCGCCTAGACCTCGAGGCCCTCCCCCCGGAGAGGCGGGCGCGGGTGGAGGAGAAGCTGAGGGAACTCCAGGACCTCCTGGACTAGAACCCGGGAGGTTCCGCTCTAGAGCTCCACGCTCCATCGCGCCCGCGCCAGAAGCTCAGTGAGATCGTAGTTCACGCTGGTGGCGGCGAAGTCTGGCTCCCGCTGGAAGGGGGCAGGAATGTAGTGGGCTCTTAGGGCCCGCTCGCCGTCGGTCTCCACCACCACGAGGAACCAACTTTCCGGCTTGTTGAGCCCGGTGAGGATCTGGGTGCGCGAGAGGGTGACCACCCCGGAGCCTGGGCCCTTACCTTTTACCTCAAGGAAGCGGAGGGAGCCATCAGGCAGGCGGGACTCAATGTCGTAGCCAGGCCAGCCCGGGGGCATCTCCCGGGGCTCGTGGCCCTGCAGGCGTTCCGCCCGTAGGACCGCCTCCACGGCCAGGCGCTCTAGCCTCCTGCGAGCCTCTTCCTCTGGGCTTGATGGGCCTTGGGCCAGGGGAGGGATGACCCAGATGGCCTGGGCGAGCCTGGGGGGTAGGGAGCGGAGGTGCCTCGCCTTAAGGAGTTTCTCCTCCCTCCTGCGCAGGCGCTCCTTTAACTCCTCCGCCCGCTGCCTCGCCCGCTCTGACCGGGCTTTGGCTCCGGCTTTCCCCTCCCTCGCCCTTGCTTCTTCCTTCAAGGCCTGGGCCTCCCAGTACCAGATCTCCGAGAGGAGGCGCTCCCGCACCGCCTTTAAGGTGCGGTCCACCTCCCTTTCCCGCAGGCTTCGCACCTCCTCCACGTGTTCCCGGGCCAGGTGCTCCACAGCGTAGGTTTCCGCCTTATCCAGGAGCCTGGGGAGGTCCAGACGGCCTGCGAGCTCCAGACCAAGGCGCCGCTCCTCCTCCGTGGCGGGGCGCAGGTCCAGGTAGGGGGCTGGGCCTTCGGCCCGGACCTCTCCCTTGAGGTCAACCCCCACGTAGAGGAGCTTCCGAGAGACGGGCCCCCGGGCATCCTCCACCTCGTGCTCTAGGGCCAGGACCAGGCGGGGCTCCGTGGCGTTCTCGTCCACCAAGACCGTTCCCCTCTCCAGGTACTCCCCCCAGGCCTCCAGCACGGCCTCCAGCACCGCGTCCAAGAGGGGGTGGCCGGGGACGAGGAAATCCGCCTGGGGCTTCCCCGGGAGGCTCACCCGGTCCTTGTGGAAGGTGACCCGGGTGTACTGCCGGAGCACTCCCGCCTTCCGCACCCTGGGGGGCACGTAGGCCACCTCCATCCGCCCCACTTCCCGCAGATAGACGCTTCCCCCGAGCCTCTCCAGAGCCTCCCGGAAAAAGCTCGTGAGGTAGTGGGGCTGAAGCCTCCTGGCCTCGGCCCGTTCCATCTCCTCCCGGAGGTGCTTGAGGCGCCTGGGGTCCAGGACCTCCTTGGCCAGGGCCCCTTCCAGGAGGGCGAGCAGCCTCTCCCGGTCCACGGCCCCCTCCACCTTCCGAAAGAGCCTCGCCCGCACCTCTGGGTCCTCCCCGTAGCGGATGGCCTCCAGCAGGAGGTCCTTGAGGGGCTGGTCCTGGAAGAGCTGGCCCAGGACGTCAAACACCCGCCCCCCCAGGTCCCGGCTCTGCTCCTCCAGCTTCTCCAGGAGGCGGAGGTAGACCTCCCCCTCCCGGGTGTTCTCCGCCACCAGGTTCCACATGTGGCAGACCTCCCTCTGGCCGATGCGGTGGATGCGCCCGAAGCGCTGCTCCAGCCGGGCCGGGTTCCAGGGAAGGTCGTAGTTCACCAGGAGGTGGGCCTGCTGCAGGTTCACCCCTTCTCCGGCGGCGTCCGTGGCCACCAGGATCTCCACCTTGGGGTCCTGGGTGAAGCGGGCCTGGCGGAGGCGGCGCTCCTCCCGGGAAAGCCCCCCGTGGAGGCTCACCACCGCCTCGGGGCGGCCCAAGAAGGTGCCGAGGCGCGCTTCCAGGTACTCCAGGGTATCCCGGTGTTCCGTGAAGACAATGAGCTTCCGTCCGCGGACGAGGTCACTCTCCAGGAGGCGGCGAAGCTCCTGCCACTTGCGGTCCCCCTCCAGGTGGAGGAGGCCCTTGGCCTGGGCCTCGAGGCCCTTCAGGGTGCGGATTTCCGCCTCCAGCTCCGCCGCGGTGCGGGCGGCGGTGGCCTGGTCCAGGACCTCGGGGAACCCTTCCAGCTCCTCGGTGGGGAACTCCTCCAGCTCCTCAATGTCTTCCTCCTCCAGGAGGGGAAAGCCCGGGGAAAGCCCACGCCGCACCTCGGAAAGCCTCGCCTCCAGGCGCTTCCTGCGGCGCTCTAAGGAGCGGAAGAGGGCGAGGGGGCTCGAGGCCAGCCTCCTTTGCAGGAGGGTGAGGGCGAAGCCCACGGTGCGCCGCCTTCCCTCCTCCAGGGCCTCCGCCCGGTTCATCTCTTCCCGCACGTAGGCGGTCACCGCCTGGTAAAGGGCCATCTCCTCTGGGGAGAGGCGGTAGGCCACGGTGTAGGCCCGGCGCTCGGGGAAGAGGGGGGTGCCGTCAAAGCGCACCAGGTCCTCCTTCTGCCTTCTGAGCCAGACCCCCTCCGCGTCCAGGGGCGGGCTTCCCGGCCTCGGCTTCCCGGCGAAGCGGTCAGGGTCCAGGAGGGCGAGGAAGAGGCGGAAGTCCTCCTCCTTGCCCCGGTGGGGCGTGGCGGTGAGGAGGAGGAAGTGCTTGGCCCGCTCGGAAAGCTGCTGGCCCAGGCGGTAGCGCTGGGTGGCCTTCACCTCCAGGCCGTAGTAGGTGGCGGACATCTTGTGGGCCTCGTCCACCACCACCAGGTCCCAGTCCACCTCGAGGGCCCTCTCCGCCACCTCGGGGAAGCGGGCGAGTTGGTCCAGGCGGGCGAGCCAGTAGGGGTGCTTGCGGAAGGGGTTCTCCAGGCTGTTTTCCAGCAAGGAACGGGTGAGGATCTCAAAACCCAGGCGGAACTTCTCCCAAAGCTCCTCCTGCCACTGCACCACCAGCGCCCCTGGGGCCACCACCAGGGCCCGCTCCAGGGCGCCCCGAAGGGCGAGCTCCTGCATGTAGAGCCCTGTCATGATGGTCTTCCCCGCCCCCGGGTCGTCGGCCAGGAGGAAGCGGAGGGGGTTTTTCCGGAGCATGTGCCCGTAGACCGCCTCAATCTGGTGGGGAAGGGGCTCCACCAAGGAGGTGTGCACGGCCATCCAGGGGTCAAACAGGTAAGCGTTCTGGATGCGCTTGGCCTCAGCGGCGAGCCGGAAGAGGTCCCCGGGGGCGTCTAAGGGGAAGCGGGCCTCCTCCTCCGCCTCGAGGCGGGCCAGGTCCTCGGGGTAGAGGAGGGCCTCCTCGAGCCTGCCCGAGGGGGTGCGGTAGGTGACCTGGAGAGCGCTTCCCAGGGGGAGAACCTGCTCCACCCGCACGCTTCCTTCGGGGGTGAGCCCCCGAAGGCGCACTCCAGGGGCGAGCTTCCCGCGCTCCACGGGAGATAGCCTAGCAGGAGACCAGCGGGCTCTTATCAACTACTGACGGCTGAAGCCGTCAGCTTGCCGCAGCGGCATGAAGGAGGGAGCCCTCATGCCACCCGACAATAGGCCGGTTGACAGCGGCTCTGGCGGCGATGTTCACCGCCGCCACGCGGTCGGCGTGGTCGGAGAAGCCGCACCACCGGCACGCGAGCTTCCTCTTGTCCTCAAAGCCGTAGAGGGGACAGGTGCGGGAGGCGAAAACAGTTAAAAAACAGCGCACAAATCCGCACACTTCCTCTCCTCCACGCTCGCTTCGTCCAAAGGCACAAAAGCCCGCAAAAGGCGGCAAAAGAGGCAAAAGGGGGTAAAATGAACCCAGGAATGCCCAAAGGCCAAGCCCCCAAGCTCTACCTCGGCGTCCACGCCCGCCTGGTCTTCCCCGACCCCAAGGAGGAGAAGGCGGTCCTGGACCTCATGCGCCGCTTCTCGGCGGCGAAGCGCTTCGCCTACCAGCGCCTCCTGGAAGGGAAGTCCCGCGAGGAGCTCAAGCGGGC
>NZ_ATXJ01000039.1 GCF_000421625.1 Thermus islandicus DSM 21543
GGCGTGCTGGAACGCCTGAGGCTTTAGCGGAAGCGCCTCAGGCCAAGGTTCCTCTTGGGAAGCCTCAGGGCCCGTTGGGGCCAGGAGCGCCGGGGCATCTCCAGGGGCCTTTTCCCTGGGGGTACCTCGGGAGCGCGGGCCTCGGGCGGCACGATGGGGCCTCCACCCTGCGCCGCGCCTGTTCCCTAAGAAGCTGGACCCGGGCCGTAAGGGCCTCTGGGCTACGGGCTCTGGCGAAAAGCATACCTAGCCTTTAGGTTAAAGGGGAAGCCCGCCTCCCCTTGTGCCCTTTGACCCACCCTAGGGCAGGGCCTGAAGGCGCCCCACCATCCAGCCCAGGGGGTAGCCGTCCTGGGGAATGCGGGCCCCCGCCGTCTTGCGGGTCTTGGGCTCCTGGCCCTCGGGGTGGTTCTCGGGAAGGAGGAGGGCAAGCCGCAAGGCAAGCCGCCCCGAGCCGAAGCCCACCCGCAAGGGAAAGACTCCGGGGTCCTTGAGCCTCTCGGATAGGGCCTCGTAGACCTCGAGGGCCCTCTTGAGCCCGTGTTCCTCAGCGAAGCCGCTCTCCCACTCGGCCACCTGGCGGTAGTAGTCCCTGAGGGCCTGCACCAGGTCCTCCGGGGGGATGGGCAGGGAAACCCCTCCCCTTTGGCCCAGCCCCTCGTGGTAGCGGAGGGTGAGGGCAAAGCGGGTGCCCCTGCGGAAGGTTTCCGCCAGGAGGACCATCCCCGAGGTGTCCTTCGTGGGGTGGAAGACGCCGATGCGGTTCAGGAAGGTGGGGGTGGGGCCGGAGTCCGAAAGGCGCACCGCCCGGAAGGGGTCCTGGTAGAGGTCCAGGGTCATCCCCCGACGCCCCTCCCGGGCGTAGCGCAGCACCGCCCCCTCAAAGGCCTGGTTTTCCGAGAGGCTGGGGTTCCGGGGGGGGTAGATGCGAACCTGCCCATCCCGCTCCCGCCGGTCCCTCAGCCGCCAAACCCCCGCCTTCCGGTCCCACTCCGCCACCTGGCCCCTTTCCACCAGCACGTGGAAGAGCCAAGCGGTGCGCAGGGCCCCCTTGACGCTGGAGCCCGGGAGGTAGGGGCCGAGGGCAGAATAGGGCACGGGGCGGTACTCCAGGGCCGCCTCCTCGGTGGCGGACTGGACCGCCTCCAGGAAGGCGGAGCTTGCGGGTAGGGTGCGGAGGACGGCCTCCTTGGGAAGCTGGCCCTCTTCATGGAGGTAGCGAAGCACCTCCTGGGCTGCCTTGGGGCCCTGGGCCACCTTCTCCAGGTACTGCCTCTTCCTCGCCTCGGGGAGGGCGAGGAGGAGGGCGCCGGGGTCCAGGAGGTGGACCTCCTTCTTGGCGAAGTCGGGCACGTAGGCGTAGGCGGGGTAGGCCTCCCCCGTGCCCACGTGTACCGGGCTCAGGGCCTCCAGCTCCAGGCGAAAGCTCCTCAGGAATCCCATACCCGCACCCCCAGGGGAAAGACCGCGAGGACCTCGCACACACGCGCCCCTGCCTCGGGGGGGTCCTCAGGGGTGACGTCCAAGAGCACGTTCCTCACCTCCCGGTAGAGGCTCCCCTCCCGGGTCCTAAGGTAAGGCCTTTTGAATGGCTTCCCCACGTAGGCCCCACCTAGGCGGCCCCAATAGGGTTCCAGCTCGTAGTAGAGGGCGCCCTCGAGGGGCCCAGGGGCCAGGGTGGCGTAGGCGTTGGGTTCCTTGGCCTCGGGAAGCTCCGCCTCCAGGGGGCCCTCCACCCGGAACCGCCCGAGGCCCACGCTGGCCCCACCCCCATAGCCCATCTCCCCCACGAAGGCGAGGCCCTCTTTGAGGTCAAAGGGGGCCTCCCCCAGGACATAGAGGGCGTAGGGCGTCCTGGGGTCGGGGAAGAGGAGCTCCTGGGTGAAGAGGATGCCCCGCCTGGCCGCTCCCGTGGCCCGGTCTATGCCCACCCGGCTCCGGCGGAGCCTCCTTGGCTCAGGAGGCTTGGCCCTACCGAGAACCTCTGGGGCCTGCAGAAGGGCTTCTTCTCCCCGCTCCGCTAAGGCCTGGAAAGTCTCCAGGCTCACCAGGGCGAGGTTTTTGAGGGCCTTGCGGAGGGTGGTCTCCTCCACCGGGACGGGGGGAAGCTTGGGCCGGGGAAGCCAGCCCTTGGGGTAGACGCTGGAGAGGCGGAAGGGGGGATTTTGACTAAACCTTTCCAGGAGTGCCTCCAAAGCTTCCCTCCCGTGGGTATAGCGGTACCACCAGAAGAGGTGGGCCATAAGGGTGGGGGCCCGGGGAAGGGCCTTCAGAGGCCCCTGGAAGTAGAGATGGAACAGGGTTGCCCGCATTCAGGCCCCCTGAAGGCTCACCTCCTCCACCTGGAGCCTTTCCCTCAGGGGCAGGCCCTCCTGGGCCTCCGGGGGCTTTTCGGGGTGGAGGAAGTAGACCTGGCCATAGCCCCGGCTGATGTGCCCGCCCAGGCCATCCAGCTCCAAAAGCTCTAGGGCCCTAAGGAGGTACTTCCCAAAGTAGTCCTCGTCCAGGTCGTCCAGCACCCGGTAGGACATCTCCACCAGGAAGCGGGCCCCGGCAGGAACCCTTTCCGTGGTACGGGGGTTGGCTTTCCCGCCCAGGCGGGGGATGAACACCTCCTGCTTGATCTCGGTGTAGAGGCCGCCCCGGGCGGTAGCCCGCTCCAGCTGCTGCTTGGATTCCTCGGTGAGGTAGGCGTCCCGCACCAGGAGGCGGGTAGGACCGCGCTCCCGGGCCACCTTTAGGGAGGCCTCGTCGTTCTCCGGGGCGAGGCCGAAGATGCGGGCCACGGGGTCCTTGGGGTCGGGGGAGGCGTAGACGTGCTTGTCCTTGGCCTTCAGGATGTAGTCCCCCCCAAGGCTCCACTCCAGGAGGTAGCGGAGCTTCCCCTTGAGGCTGGAGCCCGGGATGTAGGGCTCGTCGGTGAGGGGGTTGCGGATCACGGGGTTGTCCAGGTCGCCGATGGCCATCTGGTCCCGGCTCATCCCGATCCTCAGGCCCGTCTTGGCCAGGAGCACCGAGCGGATGCGGATCACCTTCCTAAGCTTCATCCCTGTCCTCCTGCTTTCCCGAGGCGTAGAAATAGAAATAGGCCAGAACCGCCTCCACGTACTTCATCATGGCTTCAAAGTGCTTGGAGCTCTGCTTGCCCGCCTCGAGGGCCTCCTCCATGAACCTCACAAACTCCTCGGCGCCCTTGCCCTTTAAGGGGCCCTGGGAGCGGCGGTTGTAGAAGAGCTTGGCCTTGAGGAGCTCCAGCTGAGGAACAAGCCGGGCAAAGGCCAGGGCCTCGTCCCCCTTGCGCTCCTTTTCAAAGCGGTTCTCCAGGGCCCTTAGCTCGGCGAAGTAGTTGCGGAACTGGCTGGACTTGAGCTTGCCCTCGGCGAGCTTCTCCGCCACCTCCCGCGCCCGCTCAAAGACCTTGGGGTCCAGGATTCCCCGCTCCTTATCCTTAAAAAACTCCAACGCCGGCATTCACGCCCTCCTTTCCCGATAAAGCGCCCACTGGACCCAGACCGGAAGGCAGTTCCAGGCCGGGTCCTGGTGGTCAAGAAGCCTTAGGTACCTTTCCCACGTCCTTTCGTCCCGCTCCCGCACGCGCCTTAAGGCGTAGGCCAGAAGGGGCTTGTAGCGCATCCTTTCCCCGGGGTCCTCCAAGGGGAAGAAGCGGCGCCAAAGGAAGAGCCACCGGTAGGCCTGGGCCCGGGAGACCCTCCCTTCCCCCAAGTCCTGGGCGAGGCCCTCCGCCCAGGCCCTAAGCCCGGGAAGCTCCGCCCAGGGCACCGCCTGGCCGAAGAGGAAAAGCCTCCCCCGCCCCGCCCCCTTGGCCTGCTTCTCCGCCTCGCCGAGGAGGCGGGCAAGCTCCGGCACCGGAAGGCTCGGTCCCACCAGGACGAAGCCCCCGGAGAGGGTAAGGGCCTCGTGGCGGGTAAAAAGGCGGTAAAGCTTCTCTAGATCCAAGGCGAAGTCCAAAAGGGCGTCCCAGGGCCCGAGGAGGAAGAGGTCGTCCCCGCCCGAGTAGACGCTATAAAGGAGGGGATAGCGGGCCTCCTTGTGCCGGGCCTCGAGGGCGTCCCACTTTAGCCTCTCGCGGTAGCGCCCGGGCTCTTCCAGAAGGGCGAGGACCTCGGCGGAGAAGAAGACCTCGAGGGTCCGGGACAAGGCGGCGATCCGGCTCGGGGTGGCGTTCTTATACCCTGTGGCAAAGGCCTCCCCCATCCGGTCGGCGTCCAGCATCAGGGCCCCCAGGTAGGGCGCCCCTTTGGAGAGGGCGGCGAGCTCGGCAAAGGTGAGGACCTTTTGGGGGTGGACCTCCTCGTCCTCCAGAAGCCCTTTCTCCTCCACCCAGGCCCGATAGGTCTCCAGATCCCACCCCTCGGCCCTCAGGGCGTGCTCCACCCGGGGCAGGTGGCCGAGGAGGGGCTTGACCTCGGAGGGCGCCTTCCAGGGGGAGAAGAGGAGCCGGGCCCGGTAGAGGTGGGCCGCCCCCTGAAGCTCCGTCCCAAGGGCAGCTTTTAGCCCGGGAAAGGCGAAGAAGGGCTTCGGAGCCCCGTCCGGGAAGAAGCCCACCCGGTCGCTTTGGGGGAGGAGGCCCCCCACCTCCTTCTCCCGCTCGCAGTCCTCGCAAAGGCTTCCGGGCTCGTCCCTTTGGGCGGGCCTGAGGCCGCAGGCGGCGCAGGGGCGCAAAGGCCTGCCCAGGGTTTCCTCCGTGGAGCGGAGGAAGGGAAAGGGCCTGAGCTTGGCCCGGGCCAGGGCCCCGTGGAGGCGGGCGAGAAGGGCGGCAAAGTTCCCAAACGCCTCCCCCTTGAAGGCCACGGAGGCCAGATGGGGCACAAGGCTTCCCCCCCGGGCCAGGGCCCACCGGCCCCAGGCTTCCCTCGCCTCCTCTAGGGCGGCCTCCGCCTCCTTGGTATTCGGAAGCAGCAGGTAGAACTTGCCCCCCGCCCCCATGATGCGGTTCAGGGGGGTAAGGCCCAGCCGCCGGAGGAGGGAGAGGGCCAGGCTCTCGGCGGCCAGGCTCACCTCGAGGCTCCTCGCCCTCAGGCGCTTGGCGATGCCCCCTACCCCTGTCTCCGCCCCGGCGATGCGGTAGATGTGCCCCTGGATACCCCCCATGTCCCCCACCACCAGGAGGAACTTCTCGCCGTCTTGGCGCAGGTCCTCCGGGGTGGGGTTTTGCCCATGGAACCGCCAGAGGGCGTGGGCGATGGCCGCCGTGAGGCGCAGGTGATCGTAGAGGGAAACGTCGGGCTCCGACTGGGTGTCGGCGGGCACCAGGGAGAGGGTTTCCTGGAAGGCGAGGGCAAGGTTCAGGAGGAGGGCCTCCTTGGTGAGGGCAAGGGCGCCCATCTCCTTCAAGCGCTCCTCTAGGCGCTCAAGAAGCCTGGCATAAACGTGCTTGGAGACGTTGGGGCGGTCTTCCGGGTAAAGGGCCCCCGGGGCGAGGCCCACGCCGCTTCCCCCAGGAAGGCGATAGACCGGGCTATACCCCCCTTCCCCGCCCTCCTTCCCCTGCACCCGGAGGTGGCGGAAGGGGGGCTTTAAGGGCACCTCCGAGGGGCTTCCGCCGCCTGCCCCCTCCTCCCGCTCTTTGGAGGCGTAGGTGTCGGCCAGGGCCACGCACCAGGCCTCGGGGCTTTGGGGCTGGTACTGGGGGCGGTCCCGCCAACCCTCGTGGTGGCGGCTTGCGGTCTCGGCAAGCCACTCCGTGTCCAGGCCCACCCTACGGAAAAGGTCCTCGTGGCTTCGGACGAAGAAGGCGGTGTAGGCCGTGTGGGTGCGGTCGGGAACCCGCTCGTCCCGCTCCCCCCAAAGGGCCCGGGAGTAGAGCTTGCCCACGTCATGGAGGAGGCCCGCCAGGGCCAGGTCCAGGCCATCCCGGGTCATGGGAACCATGCTAATCCCCCTCCCTTACCGGCCGTGTGATTTTTGCACACGTCCCCTAAACCACGGCCAGCTCCCGAAGAGGGGGAAGCGGCCCCGCCCCCAGGACCTCCACCCGACCCGCCACGGGGTAAAGGCGCAGGGCATCTTGGCCCAAGTCCAAAAGCTTCTGCGCCCGGGTACGCAGGTCCTCTAGAAGCTTTTCGTCTAGGTAGCACTCAAAGACCGAAAGCTGGACGCGCTCCCCGTAACTTTTTAGAAGGTTGGCCAGCTTGATCCTACGGGTGTCATCGGGAATGTCATACGCCACCGCGTACAAGCGTTTCCCCATAGCC
>NZ_ATXJ01000040.1 GCF_000421625.1 Thermus islandicus DSM 21543
CCCGTCGTCCAAGGGCTCGGGGGCCAAGACCTCGAGGACCTCCGGCACCTCCCCTATCCCCTCGCACTCCGGGCACTCCGTGGCGCTCCAGGGAAGGGGCTCACCCGCGAACCACTCGGTGTAGACCAAGCCCGTTCCCTCATCCAGCCCCCTAAACTTAGACACTTTTACCCTGCCTCCCGTGTGATGTCCCCAAGTTCTTTCCCCAGCGCCTCCGCGTCTACCGCCATCACCTCCTTTGGCGTCCGATAACCGAGCCCCGAGTGCAACCGGCGCTCGTGGTAGTAGCGTAGCCGCTCCTCTACCACCTCCTTTAGCTCCCCAAGGCTTCTGGCCTCCAAAACGGGTCCCGCCCCTCCCCCTTGAACCGGGCAAAAAAGCTCTCCACCACCGGAGAAAACGTACGCTTCGCGTGACGCCCTTGGCCCCCATCAGGCTGTAGGAAAGCCTCTGCCCGTCCCTCAGCAGCGTGGCTCAGGAAAGGACCCCCCAGGGCGGCTGACGGTCATGGTGCACCAGGGCCCCAGGGCCAGCTCCGCCGAAGGGGACGGGCCCAGGCCGAAGGCCACCACGGTCCGGTAGGGCAGGAGGGCGAAGTCGGTGTACAAGAGCTCAAAGGGCTCCGGTTCCCTCTGCCTGAGAAGGGAGGCCCGGAGGTCCGCCTTGTCCCCGGCCAAAAGCACAATCTGCAGCAGAGGATTGGGCTTGGGCCTCCGGACGGTGCGCTTCAGGGAGAGGTGGCAGTCCTGCGTCACGGGCGGGAGCCCGTACCTTGCAAAGGCGGTGGACCCGGTTGTGGTTGATCGGAATTCCCTTTCTGTGGAGCTCCTCGGTGACCCGGCGGTAGCCGTACCCGGGGTGCTCCAGCAGGATCCCTTCGATGGCCCTCCCGAGGCGGCGCCCCTCCTCCCCAAGCTAGGGGCTTCGCCCCTGACCCCTCTTCCTGTCGGCCCCAAGCTAGGCTTCGCCTGACCCACCTTCTGCTTCCGGTAGGAGTACCAGGTGGCCCGGGGGATCTCCAGGGCACTGAGGACGATGGGCAGGGGAGCCAGGTCAGCCAGGCTACCTTGTCGCTGGCCCGTCAGCCGAAGGCTAGGTTCCGGGTCATCCGCTTTACCTCCCCTGCCCGAGGGTCACGCGAAGCGTAGGTTCGGCTTTTTTAGGAGGGCGATCTCCACTTCCTTCTTGCCGATGAGTTGCCCAAGATACCCTGGCGCGTGACCCAGGTCGCGGATCCTCTTCCCCAACTCCTTCTCCTGGGTCTCGTTGGAGAAGAGGGTGGCCCCCTTTGCAAGCTACGCCCTGCGGGCGTGACCCATGAGCTCCGCCTTCCACTTCGTCACGGGCGAAGCCCGTAGCTTGCCGATGGTGTTGGGGTGGACGTTGGAGATGCGGGCGAGTTCCACCAGGCTCTTCTCCCCCTTGATGGCCTCCAGAGCGGCTTGAGTCACGCCGAAGGCGTACGTTCGCCCTTAACCTGTGGGGGTACCGCTTTGGGCTTCTTCATTCCGACCTCCCAGATGGGGTCCTCCTACATCCAAATCGGCGTCTAGTCTAGGGGGTCCATATCCCCGGCTGTAGCCGTGGGCGATGCGGATGGCCCCGACTTCCGCAAGGGTGTGAAGCGGCCTCCGTCCCCTCGTACCGCCCGTGCACGTGAAAGCTGGTGGCGTCCGCATGCAGGGCCTGTACCGGGAACGGGAAGGCCTGGCGTGCCCTCGTCGTTGAGGAGCCCTGGGGTGACGCCCTTTCCTAGGAGCCACTCCGTGAGCTTGCTTTCCCAATAGTGGCCGAAGAGGTAGAGGGGGGAAGAGACAAAGCCCAGGGCGTTCAGAATGGCCGCTTTCAGGGCCACCCCCGTGTTCACCTTTTCCCCCGGGCGGGGGCCCACCCGTTCGTCCACCAGGGGGACCAGCCCGAGCGCATGGGGACCTCTCTTGGGGCTTCTTCCGCCTGGCCGGCTCGAGGGGGGCACGCTCCCCCATCGCCCCCCGGGGCCCCGTTTAAGGTTTTTGTAAGCCCCCCTGAGGAGGATGGAGGTAAGGACCCCAGGGGTCCCGGAAAGGAGGCGGTATGCGTAAGGGCACGCGGTACGGTCTTCTGGCAGGCCTTGCCCTCCTCCTCGCGGCGTGTGGAGGGCAGTCGGGCAGCACTGGAGGTGGCGGCGGCTCTAACCCCTCTTTCACCCTCTCCCTGAACCCCACGAGCCGCACGTTGCAGCAGGGGGGAAGCGGCCAGGTGAGCGTGAGCCTAACCCGGCAGAACTTTTCGGGGGGCGTGACCCTCTCCCTGGAGGGCAATGCTCCTCTCGCCACGAGCCCGGCTCCAGACAAGATCGCCTGGAGCTTCAACCCCAACCCCGCTACGGGGAACGGGGCCACCCTTACCCTGCAGTTGGGGCAGAATGTGCCCCCCGGAAGCTACAGCCTCACCGTTCGGGGGCAGGCGCAGGGGCTTCAGGACCGGACAGCCCCCCTCTCCCTCACCGTCCAGCCAGCCCCGACCCAGGGGTCGGGACCCTCCCTTACTTGGACCACCGTCTTCCCTGCCTACGATGTAGCCTATGGCAACGGGGTCTTTGTGGCTGTGAGAGATGCAGTCCTGGTTTCCCCGGACGGGCAAAACTGGGAGGCGGTACGGTTGCCCCAGCCACCCAAGTGCAGAGAACTTGATCGGCTAAGCTTCGTCAACGGCCGTTTCTTGGCCTTGGACATGTGCGGGATCACCATCTGGGAATCCTCAGATGGGCGCACCTGGACCGTCCATGCGTTCAACGTCCAGCCCTCTTCACCCAAGCCAAGTGAACTCACCCGCATCGTGTTTAAGGACGGGACCTACTACACCATGGGGCGGGTATCGGGCTACGTTACCAACCAGGGCCCCACCCGCGCGGGGTGGCTCTACTCCTCCCAGGACCTCACCAACTGGACCAAGGTAGGGGAGACCGGACCCTTGGATAACCTTTCTTCTCAGTTTATCCCCTCCGACCTGGCCTTCGGCGGTGGCTACTTCGTGGTGGTGGGGGAAGATCTTAATGTCGATGCTGGGGTCGCCCTGGTATCTGCGAACGGCCAGACGTGGACCCGGGTGGCTACCGGGGGCATGGAACTAATGAGGGTCCTCTTCGGCAACAATCGGTTCGTAGCCATAGGCTTCCGGGGCGGGGGCGGTGGTATAGCCTTGGCCTCGCCCCCCAACGACCCCACGGGTTCCTGGACCAGCTTGACCCCGCCAGATGTCCCCTCTTATAGACGGCTCGGTCTCGCCTTTGACGGCACCCGATTCCTTACCGCTTCGGAGGGGAAGATCTGGGCCTATGACGGCACCACCGCCAACCCCAACTACGCCTCCCTTCCTCGCTACATCAACGATGGCCACGGCATCGCCTTTAACGGGAGCCAGTACGTGTTCATGGGCGATGGCTTCGCCTCCTCTCCCGACCTCCGCAACTGGACCACGGGCTTTGACACCAATTACCCCGGTGCCGTGACCTATGGGAACGGCAAGTTTGTGCTTTCCGTGGTGGATTACCCAAGCGCCATCTTCGCCACCGCCGCAGAGGGTCCCTTCCCAGCCTGGCGGGTAAGCGACCCGACACCCAGAGCTGACATCGACCGCCTTGCCTTCCTCAATGGGCAGTTCGTGGGGGTAGGCCAGTCTGGCCGCGTCTACCTCTCCAATGACGGCAACTCCTGGAACCAGGTCAGCACCCCCTCAACCCAGAGCCTAGAGGGCGTGGCCTATGGAGGCGGAACCTACGTGGCGGTAGGGCTGAGCGGGGCGATCGTCTACTCTGGGCCCAATAACCCCACAAGCTGGAACCTGGCCTCGGGCACAAACGGGGAAGACTTCTTCGGCGTTGCCTACGGAAACGGCAGGTTCGTGGCGGTGGGAGAAGCGGTCTACACCTCCTCGGATGGCGCCACCTGGACGAAACAAACTGGTCCAGGCTTTATCAATGACGTGGCCTTCGGCAACGGGCAGTTCGTAGCCGTGAGCGGGGACAAGATCTACCGCTCCACGGACGGAGTCACCTGGCAGACCCTGACCCCGCCCCCCTCACCCGTAATACCGAACGGCAGAGTTGCTCTTGGCCGCATCGTCTGGACAGGAAGCTTCTTCATCGCTGTAGGGGGTGTGAGCGAGATATTCGACGGACACGCCTACATCATCACCTCTACCGATGGCCAGAGCTGGACGTTGCAGGACACGTTCTTCTTAAACGAAAGCCCCTTAGATATAGCCGTGGGCAACCAGTATGCCCTAGCGATCTTCCGCTATGGGGCTCTGGTCGGCCGCTTGCCTTAGGGAGGCGTTTGGGAAAAAGGGGGCGGTGGCCTTGGATCTTGGCCTTTGAAGGAGGGCTGACGGTTCCTGTGGGTGGGTGGGTAGGTGGGTCGCGGGGCTGATGGGTAGCCACCCGCCCCGGCCTCCTCGCCGCACAGTATCCCGGTCGTCAAAGACCGCATCCACTTGGACGGCCCACGGGGTCGGGTGGCTACCACCCTCAACATACCCAGAAACGGCCACGCTCTGCGCTGGTATTGACGTTAGCACACCCGACCTGGACCTACCTCTGCTTTGATCCAGCCCCCCGAAGTTAGAGGCTGTCGTAAAAGTGTGGCACGCTCCGAGGGTGGCTCTCCGTAGAGCCTACTCCAGCGATTTGACGGACGGGGAGTGGGCCATCCTGGAACCCCTCATCCCTGCCCCCAAGCCCGGCGGCCGACCCGCCAAGGTGCCAAGGAGGGAAATAGTGAACGCCATCCAGAAGGTGTTCCCCTAAGGGGGAAGCGCGCTACGTCCTGAAAAACGGTCTCCAGTGGCGGGCCATGCCCCGTCACGCTGCAGGCGTACGTTCCCGACCTTCCCCACTGGTCCACCGTCTGCCCCTAGTTCCGCAAGTGGCCTACGTACACGGGGGCCGTCTCTTGAGGGCCTTTGTCCACCCGGCCAATGAGCACGACAAGGGGGGTGGGCAGGCGTTGCTTTTGAGGACGGACCTCTCCTTGTGGCCCCGGGTGCGCAAGCTCTTTGTGGACTGGGGGTACCGGGGTCTCAAGGGGCTGGCCGCTTCCCTGGGGTTGGAGCTGGAGGTGGTGGCCCGTCCCTGGGAGGGTGGGTTCAAGCCTTTGCCCAAGCGGTGGGTGGTGGAGCGGACCTTTGCCTGGCTGGAGCGGAACCGGCCTAAGGTAACGGAAGCCTAGATGTATTTAGGCAGGATACGCTTGTTGGTGAAGCAGCTGGCCAGGGCTGCGTAGCTGGCCGTGGAGGAGTTTTACGACAGCCTCTAACTTGCCGTGAGGCCCTACCCCTGAGTCCGGATCGTACCCCTCCCCGGCCACAAGGCCAAAAGCCGCGCCAACCCTCGCACGCGCCCGGAGGAGTCCCTTACCAGGCCGGCTGGGGTGTCGGCGGCCTTGGCCAGGATCCGGAGAATGCGGGTTCAGATCCCGTCAACCCGGGGATGGAGCCCCAGGGCTTCACCGCGGGCGAGAGCGCCCTCATCCAGCTTGTGCCCTTCCGCCCTCGAGGAGGAGTCATACCCTTTTATGCTGATACCTTCGTCCTAGGCCACCAGTGGAACAGGGTGTGCCGCCTGAGGGTCTCGGGGTCCTGGGCAAGGACGCGGCACCGCTCGGCCACCCCCTCCATCATCTCCTCAAGGTCCCGGAAGTACCGGTTGGCCACCGCCTCGTTCACCAAGGGCCACACCCGCTCCACCGGCTGCAGCTCCGGACTGTAGGGGGGCAGGAAGACCAACCGGACCCTCTCCGGCACCTCCACCTTAGGCGAAACGTGCCACCCCGCCCGGTCCAGGACCACCCACGCCTCCTCCCCCTCCCCCAGCCAGGCCTCAAGCTCCCTAAGAACCCAGCCCATCACCTCCGTGTCCAGCCCGTCCACCAGGAGGCTCAGGCTCTCCCCCGTCTCCGGCTCCACCAAGGTGCACACGTAGCACCACCGGTACCGGTGCGCCCCCACCGCCAAAGGCCTCTCCCCCCGCCGGTACACCGGCTTGAGGCCCAGGCGGTGCTCATCATAGGCCAGAAGCCTCACCCTCCTTCCCTCGGCCCTCGCCTCCTGGACCTGGGCGAGGAGGTTTTTTTAAACGCCTCCTGCGCCGCCCCATCCGCCTTCGCGTGCCGGGGGCGGGGCACCCGCAAGGCAAACCCCATCTCGTGCAGAAGCCGGTAGATGGGGTAGAGGGAGAGCCTCTTTCCCAGCTCCCGCTCCACCCAGTCCCTTAGCTTGGGCCCCGTCCACAGGCCCCCGTCGGGCGGGGG
>NZ_ATXJ01000041.1 GCF_000421625.1 Thermus islandicus DSM 21543
CGAGCCCCACCAAGGTATCTCTGGGCAACGAGAACGGCTATCTGGTGTGGGAGGTGGTTCTCGCCGGGCAGGAGCTGAAGGTGGATGCTGGTACCGGCCAGGTCCTTCACCAGGAGGCCTACGGGCAAGAGGAGGCCGGTAAGGAACACGAGGATACCTCCGAAGGGGAGTAACCTTCCCACCAGACTTGACCGCTATGGGGGTCTGGGACCTGGGGCAGGGCTTCACGCAGGGTCATGCCGCTGATTAACCCCAAGAGCCGCATAGCGGTCAAGTCTGGGAGAGAAGCATGGTGAAAACCCAGATGAAAGGGAGGTTGCCGTGAAGCGACACCTGGTTCTCACAGCCGTCTTTTGGAGCCTGGCCGTGGCCCAGACCCCCTATGCGCCCGAGCCTAACCGCGTGGGCGACATCCCTGACAACCAAGCCTTTGTGCGCTACACCCACCCCGCAGGCTACAGCCTCGAGGTTCCCGAGGGCTGGGCACGCACCGTACAGGGCAACAGCGTCCGCTTTGAAGCCAAGCTCAACCGCCTGAGCGTGGTGCTGCGGAAAGCCTTGGCTGCTCCTACCGTGGCCGGGGTGCAGGACAAGGAGGTGAAAGCCTTGCAAAAGGAAGCTGGCGTCAAGATAAAGTCGGTGAGTGCAGTTAAGCTGCCTTCTGGCAGCGCCGTGCGGGTGAGGTACGAAGCGCAGTCCCAGCCGAACCCGGTAACGGGCCAAAAAGTATGGTTGGAGAACGACCTGTACCTGCTGTACAAGAAAGGGCAGGAAGCGCTGCTGACCCTCTCGGCCCCCAAAGGAGCCGACAACGCCGATGCCTGGCGGCGGATTGTGGAATCCTTCCGATGGGAGCGGCCATGAGCGTGCTCGAGGCCATCGACCTATACCGCTTTTACCACGTTGGAGATGAAGAAATTAGGGCACTGCGCGGGGTGAGCCTGCGCATCGAGCCAGGTGAACTGGTGGCGGTGGTGGGAGCCTCCGGCAGCGGCAAGAGCACCCTGCTGGCCTGCTTGGCTGGGTTGGACGAGCCCGACGGCGGTTATGTGATTGTCGCAGGCCAGCGCCTGACCCGCCGCTCCGAGGAGGAGCGGGCCGAGCTAAGGGCCAGACACATGGGGGTATTGTTGCAATCCGACAACCTCTTCGAGCACCTGAGCGTTCTGGAAAACGTGCAATTCGCCACCCTCTTAGCCCACCAGAGCCCGGCAGGGGCGGCGGATTGGTTGCGGCGGGTGGGATTGGGCAAGCGGCTGCACGCCCGGCCCTCACAGCTCTCCGGCGGCGAACTGGCGCGTGCCGGTTTGGCCGCAGCCCTGGCCGCCCAGCCCACCGTCTTGCTCGCCGACGAGCCCACCGCCGAGGTGGACGCCGAAACCGAGTCTCTGGTGCTGGACGAGATTGAAAGCTTCTGCGCCCGGGGCGGGGCCGCCCTGATCGCCACCCACAGCCCCGAGCTGGCCCGCCGGGCAGACCGAGTGTTGCACATCCAAGATGGGAGGTTCGCCCATGCCTGAAGCCTTGGTGGAGCTGCGCGAGGCCCGCCGGAGCTATGGGTTTGGCGCAGGGGAAATCGTGGCCCTGGAGCGGGCCACCTGCCGGGTGCTGCCGGGTGAGCGGATCGCCCTGCTGGGGCCTTCGGGCTCGGGCAAGAGCACCCTGTTGCACCTGATGGGGGGGCTTGAGCAGCCCTCCTCCGGTTCGGTGAGGTTTCCCGCGCTCGGCGAGCCGGACCAACTGCGCCCTGGCAAGGTTGCTTTCGTGTTCCAGGCGCAAAGCCTTTTGGCGCCCCTAACGGCGCTCGAGAACGCCTCCCTGCCGCTGGTGCTGGGCGGAATGGAGGAGCGCGAGGCCGAGCTTCGGGCGATGGAAGCCCTGGAGAGGCTGGGTCTGGAAAAAGTTGCTCAACATCTTCCCGAGGAGCTATCGGGCGGGCAGGCCCAGCGGGTCGCGGTGGCACGCGCCCTGGCGGCGAGTCCCCGGCTGATCCTGGCCGACGAGCCTACCGGGCAGCTCGACAGCGAGACCGCTCGGCAGCTAATGGATGCCCTGCTGGGGGCTCTCGAAAACACTGAAACGGCCCTGGTGGTCGCCACCCACGACCTCGGCGTGGCCCGCCGTATGGACTTGGTTTGGCAGATGCGGCGCGGCGTTCTGGACACCGGGAAAGGAGTATCGGTATGACCCTGGCCTGGCTCCGCGGATTGCTCACCCGGCGGCCTTTGCGGGTGTGGGGAGCAGCCACCGGCGTAGCGCTCACGATTGCTTTCCTGGCCTGCCTGGGGGCCTTCATCACCCGCAGCACCGCCACCATGACCCAGCGGGCGGTGGAGGGGGTTGCGGTGGACTGGCAGGTGTTGCTGGCCCCGAACGCCGACCCAGGTACGGTGAGGGGGGCTCTGCAAGCCGTGGGTGTGAAAGCCCTCGAGCTTGTTGGCTACGCCGATGTAGCGGGTTTCAGCGCCCGCACCGGTGGAACCGTGCAGACCACCGGCGCAGGCAAAGTGCTAGGGCTTTCCAGCACCTATGCCATCCACTTTCCCAAGGAAATCCGCCCCCTGGTCGGCAGCGCTCAGGGGGTGCTGCTGGCCCAGCAGACCGCTGCCAACCTGCACGTAGCTGTGGGCGACACCGTCGTGATTAATCGACTAGGGCTGCCCCCGGTAAGCGTACGGGTTGCGGGGATCGTAGACTTGCCCGAAGCCGACTCCTTGTTCCAGGCAGTGGGCGCCCCCAAGGGGCTGGCCCCACAGGCCCCGCCGGACAACGTGCTCCTACTGCCAGAAGCGCAATGGCACGCTCTGTTCGACCCACAGCGCACCGTCCGGCCCGATAGCGTGCGCGAGCAGTTCCATGTCCGACTTTCGGCACCGCTTTCTAAAGACCCCGGTGCAGCCTACGTCCAGGTGCAGCAACTCGCCAACCACGTCGAGGTCAAGCTGGCGGGCGGGGCGGTGATCGGCAACAACCTGGCGGCCCGGCTGGACGGGGTGCGGGCCGATGCCCTCTACGCCCAGGCCCTATTTCTCTTTTTGGGTGTTCCCGGCGCGATCCTGGCGGCCCTGTTGACCCTCAGCATGGCATCGGCCAGCTGGGGAGAGCGCCGCCGCGAGACCGCGCTGTTGCGGATGCGCGGGGCGGGGGTGCGGCGGGTGCTGGGGATGGCCTCGCTCGAGGCGGGATGGGTAGCCTTCGCCGGGCTGCTGGGCGGCCTGGCTCTAGCCTGGCTCGCCGAGCGCGTCGCCCTGCCGTCTGGCTCGAGCCTACGCTCGGTCTGGACGCTTTTGGCGGGTGCTTTCGGGGTGCTGCTGGCGGTCTCGGTGGTGCTCGTCCCCACGCTCCTGGCCCTACGCAATCAAACCGTGAACGCCGCGCGGCAAAAGGTAGGAAGGGCGAGCGCCCCGTTGTGGCAGCGGCTCTACCTCGACCTGGGGCTTTTGGCCTTGTCCGGGGCGCTGTTTTGGCGCAGCGCCGCAGGCGGCTACCAACTGGTGCTGGCCCCCGAGGGGGTGGCGAAGTCCAGCGTGCAGTACGAGTCCTTCATCGCGCCTTTGGCCTTATGGGTAGGGGCTACCCTGCTCGCGGTGCGGCTGCTGGATTGGGCCTTGCGCCGCCGCAGCCTTACCCCGATCCTGCGCCCGCTGGCGGGAAACCTTGCTCCCAGCGTTTCGGCCACCCTGGAGCGGCAGCGCAGCTTGCTCTCGCAAGGCACCGCGCTGGCCGCCTTGGCGGTGGCTTTCGCGGTCTCCACCTCGATTTTCAACGCCACCTACGCCGGCCAGTCGCGGGTGGACGCGTTGCTCACGAATGGGGCTGACGTCACCGTGACCGGAACCGCAGCCCATCCGGCGGGGAGCCGGCTGGCTGCCCTGCGGGCCATCCCCGGCGTAGCCGCCGCCCAGCCGCTCCAGCACCGCTTTGCCTACGTGGGCAACGACCTCCAGGACCTCTTTGGGGTGGATGCAGCTCACCTCACCGAGACCACCCGGCTGGTAGACGCCTACTTCCGCGGGGTCACGGCCCAGCAGGCTTTGCAACTGCTGCGCTCGAGGCCCGACGCCCTCTTCGTCTCACAGGAGACCGCCAACGACTACCAGCTAAAAGTGGGTGACCCGGTGCGGCTGCGGCTACTGGACGCTCGGGACCACCAGTACCATGTCGTCCCCTTCACCTTTGTGGGCGTGGTGCGGGAGTTTCCCACCGCTCCAAAAGACTCCTTTCTGGTCGCCAACGCTGGTTACGTGGCCTCACAGACCCACGCCGACGCTGCCGAAGTGGTTTTGCTGCGGGTGAACGGCGACCGCACCGAGGTGGCGGCCAGGGCCGCTAAAATCGTGCGCGACCTGCCGGGGGCAACGGTCTCAGAACTCGGTGCGGTACAGCAGCGCATCGCCTCGAGCCTCACCGCGGTCAATGCGGCGGGGCTCTCTCGGCTCGAGCTGGGCTTCGCAGTGCTGCTCCTGGCCGCGGCTACGGGGCTGGTGCTGCTCTTGGGCCTTACCGAGCGACGCCGTAACTTCACCGTGCTGATCGCACTCGGTGCGAAGCCAAAGCAGCTTGGGGCCTTCCTCTGGGGTGAAGGGCTAGTCGTGGCCGGAGCAGGCAGCCTGGCTGGCTTGCTAATCGGGCTAGGTGTGGCGCAGCTTTTGGTCAAGTTGCTGGACGGGGTGTTCGACCCGGCCCCGGAGCGGCTGGCCATACCCTGGGGTTACCTGGCCGCGCTGGCTCTCGCCGCCTTTCTTTCCACCGTACTCGCAGTGAATGCAGCCAGGGCCGCGAGCGGCAAAAGGCTCACGGAGGTGCTGCGCTCGGCCTGAGCGTGGTGCAGTACGCCCGTGGTCTTGTCCAAGCCCTCAGTACACGTCAAAACTGGGGACCACCCCTTTAGGATGAACCTGCGCCCACCAGGATGGGCAGGCATCCAGAGGAGGTGGTCCCTATGGATCAGCTTAGCCCACTCGTCAGAGTTTTGAAGCGGTATTGGAAAGCCGACCTCAGGCGCCTCACCTTCTTGGCCGCCCTCGTGATGGCCCTGATCACCGCCCGCACCGTAAGCGGCCCCAAACTCGCCCTCCCCCTCGGTCTCACCGCAAGCCCTGACCCCCGCTCCGCTTACCGAAGATTCCAGCGGTTTTTGAGGTGGCCGGGACTGGACAAGGAAGGATACGCACTCTTCGTTCTTTCCCTTCTTCGGCCTCCCAGCCTCCTCCTGGTCATGGACCGCAGTGAGTGGGAGCTCGGGAAAAGGAAGG
>NZ_ATXJ01000042.1 GCF_000421625.1 Thermus islandicus DSM 21543
AAGCGGTAGACTTTGCGGTGTACGGCCATTCAGTCCCTCAGTATAGCGCACCTATGGCTCACCGGGCTATGTCCCCTGCTGGGCACGTGGAGGAGTCCATGGATCCCACCCCTGAAGGGGATGGGTTTTATAGCTCCCCCACACCCCCTCTTTTCTATAAGCCGAGTGGTTCATCCTCTCACCTCCGCAGAAAGCCCGAGGGGCGGGTTCCCCCGCCCCCCGGCCTAGCGCCTCAGCCGCAAGCCCAGCCTAAACCCTCAGGGGCGCCATCACGGCCTGGTAGCTCTCGTCCCCGTCAGGCCCCACCACAAAGGGGGTGGTGGGCCCCGAGAAGCGGACGAGGGTAGCGGCGCTCTTGGGAAGGGCCTCCAGCAGGTAGCGGGCGTTCACCGAAAGCTCGAGGGCCCCCTCCACCCGGGCGGGCACCTCCTCCTCCCCCGCCCCGTAGTCCCCTGCCGCGCTGAGCCGGATCCGGCTCCCCTCGAGGGCCAGGTCCAGGCGCCGGTTTTGGGAGTCCGCCAGCACCTCGAGGCGCCGAACGGCCTCCCTCAGGGCTTGGGTTTCCACCAGGACCTGCGCTGTGAACTCCTTGGGGACCACCCGCTCGTAGTCCGGGTACTTTCCTTCCATGGGGTAGAGGTTCGCCGTCACGGCGAGGGCCTCCCCCTTCGAGTGGAGCCCGAGGAGCCCGTCCGCAAAGCGTATCTCTACCTCCTCCCCGCCCGCCTCCAGGGCCTGCAGGGCCTCCTGCAGGGGGAGGACCGGGAACACCGCCGTGGCCTCGAAGGGGAAGGGATGGTCGAGGGCGGTCCAGGCCAGGCGGTACCCGTCTGCGGCCACCACCTTCAGGCCCCCCTCCCTAAACTCCAGCTGGATCCCTCGGAACACGCCGCGGTACTCCTCCTTGGACACGGCGTAGCGCACCTGGTAGACGGCCTGGGCGAAGGCCTCCCGGGGCAGGGCCGCCTTCTTTCCCCCCTCCCGGAAGGAGAGCACCGGGTACTCCTCGGTGGAGGCGAAGGCCAGGTCCGCCTGGAGGCTTCCGGCCCGGAGCTTGAGGCGCTCGGCCCGCTCCATGGTAAGGACCTCCCCGGAGGCGCTCCCCACCAGGGAGAGGAAGGGCTCCCGGGGGAGAAGGAGCGCCCCTTCCCCCTCCACCTGGGCGGGAAGGGAGACCTTCAGGTCGATCTCCCCGTTGGAGCCCTTCAGGACGAGCTCCCCGCCCTTTGCCTCCAGGTAGAAGTAGGTGAGGACGGGGTTGGAGGCGCGGGAGGGCACCGCCCGGGCTACCGCGTTCAGGGCCTTCTTGACACTCTTCAGCTCGGCTTGGATCCGCATGGCTCCTCCTCTTTGTTCGTTCCTTTTGGCGCTTTAGCGCGGCCTCGAGGGGTCCCTTCCTAGGGTACCGCCCCTCGAGGCCCCCTCAGGCGGAGCGGAGGGCCACCAGGGCGAAGAAGCCCCGGCGGTCCTCCTCCGGCGAGAAGAGGGCGAGGACCTTCCGCCCTTCGTCCAGGGCCAGGACCACCCGGTCCCCGAAGCCCTGGAGGGCTCGGCGGAGGAGGCTGGCCTCCACCGCGATCTCTCCCTCCCAGGCCCGGGGGAAGACGGCGGGGACCAGGGCCTCCCCCTCCGCTTCCCCCTGGAAGCGCACCCGAAGCCCTCCGGGGGCGGGTTGCAGGAGGAGGGTGGCCTCCTTGACGGCCCGGCCTAGGGCCTTGGCGAGGGCCTGCCGCTTGAGGATCGCCCGGTAGGGGCGGGGCGTGAGATGGCGCTCCAGCATCTCCGCCACCTCCAAGTCAGAGCGGGCCTCGGACTTCACGCTGGCGGCGAAGCGCAGGCCGTCCCACGCCCCTTCCGCCGCCAGGACCTCCCCGGAGACCCCAAGCCGCACCAGGGGCGGGGCGCCCTCGAGGAGGGAGGCGAAGAGCTTGGCCTGGTGGGTAGCGAGGCGGAAGGGCCGGGGGAAGGGGACCCTGGGAAAGCGGTAGGCCCCGAGGGTGTACCCGTCCGTGGCCGCCACCACCAGGTCGCCTCGGAAGGGGATGAAGAACACGAGTTCTCTCTCCTTGCCGTGGGGGATCACCTGGGCCAGGGCGCGGCGGAGCTCCTCCGTGAAGACCTCCCCGTACCACTCTTCCGGCATGGGGAAGGGCTTCTCGTCCACCTCACCTGAGAAGAGCCTCCCCCGGAAGGTACCGGAATGGACCTCGAGGGCCTCCTCTTCCCTCCCCTCCAGGAGGACCTGCGGGGGGAGGCGCTCTAGGAGCTCCTCCAGGGGGCGGGCCCACACCCGGACCTTCCAGGACCCCGGCCCGGGGACCCGGAGGGTGAGCCTAGCGAAGCCCGTACCCTCGATCGTGGCGCGCTCGCAGGTGAGCTCCCCGGGCACCCGCCGCACCACCACGGCCTCGTGCGCGGTGGACTTGGTTTTGGGGAACGCCCCGAGAAAGGCCCGGATGGGGGCGGTGGCCACCTTGAGGCGCGTTTGGGGGGACGCTTCGACGAGCATTTTCCCTCACCTCCACTCTCCTCCGTGGGGCCGTCAGGCCCCCAGGTCCTCGGTCTGGCGTCTTAGCTACAAGGTTTGCTTTCTCCCTAAAGCGTGTGGCTAAGACACCCCTCCCCCTCCTCGCAGGGTGCGGCCTCGAGGGCGGGGAAGGGGCGCCTGCCGGGCCTTTAGGCGCTTACTCCACCCTCTTCCCCTCCTCGTAGAGCAGCTCCGCCCGCTCCTCGAGGTAGGGGACGAAGCGCTCTACTCCCCAGACCCGGCGGTACTCCCCGTCCCCGAGCTCCACGAAGAGGCAGCCGTACCACTCCGCAGCCTCCGGCCACCCAATGTGCTCGAGGACCGACTGGATTTCCTGCGAGTCCTGAATGAGCACCACGCCCTGGGGCAAGTCCCTTACCTTGGCTACGTAGCCCATCCTCTCACCTCCACAGAAAGCCCGAGGGGCGGGTTCCCCCGCCCCCCAGCCCCTGGGACGCAAGCCCCCTGGCTCCCCGAGCCCGGTTCCCGGGAAGGCCATAAGGACCTCGAGGCCCAGCTGAAAGCGGCCAGCCGGAGGCCCGGGTCATCCCCGGAAGGGGCAAACCAAGGCGGGCCCGGTCATCCCCGAAAGGGCCTCGAGGGCCACTAGGTCGCCACAAAGCGGTGCCCGCCCCCTAGGGCGAGCACCACAGAGTTTTGCCCGAGCAAGGGGGTGAGCACTACCAGGTTTTGCCCGGGCAGAGGGGTAAGCACCACAAAGTTTTGCCCGGGCAGGGGAGCGAGCGCTACCAGGTTTTGCCCGAGCAAGGGAGTGAGCACTACATCTGCGGCGAGGAAAAGGGGGAAGGGGGGATAGTAGGGCAACAAGGTTGCGAGAAAGTGCGGGTTCATCCTAAAGGGGTGGTCCCCAGTTTTGACGTGTACTGAGCCAAGACCTACAACCCCTTCCACGATCCCGCATGTCGCGACGAAGACATCCAGCGCCTGCGCGACCTCCACGCCGAGATGGACCGCGCCATCTTGGCATGCTACGGCCGGGACGACATTGACCCTGCCCACGGCTTCTACCAGAACGAGCGCGGTCAAATACGCTATACTATTTCGCCGGACGCACACCGCGAGGTCCTGCACCGGTTGCTGGAGTTGAATGTGCTATATTTAAAGATTAAAGATAAGGAGGAGGTGTCACATGCCGAAGCGACAAGTATTTTTCAGCTTCCATTACAAGGCTGATGCCTGGAGGGCAGCGCAAGTGCGCAATATGGGGGTCGTGGAAGGCAATAAGCCAGTTTCTGACAATGACTGGGAACAAATCAAGCGCGGTGGAGACGAAGCCATTAAGCGGTGGATTGACGAGCAAATGGGGTATCGCTCCTGTGTAGTCGTTCTCATCGGTAACCAGACTGCTGGAAGGAAATGGATCAATTACGAGATCAAGAAGGGATGGGAGTATGGAAAAGGTGTGGTCGGTGTCTACATCCACAACCTGAAGGACCAGGATGGCAAACAAGCTCTGAAAGGGAAAAACCCGTTTGATGATTTTACGTTCAACAGCCGACCATTCTCGGAGGTTGTCAGGGCTTACGACCCACCTTTCACAGACAGCCGGGAGGTTTACGACTACATCAAGGAACATTTGGCGGAGTGGGTTGAGGAGGCTATTGAAATTCGCAAAAAATACCCTTGAGGAGAACTTGCTATGCAGGAAGACAAGGAGATCAAGGCGGAATCGCCGGCAGTGCAGGCACACCTGGCCATCATGCAGTCAGTAATCCAGCGCATGGCGGCTAACAGCGCTTCATCTAAGGCATGGTGTATTGGGTTGGTGTCGGCGATCCTCGTAATTGTCGCAGATAAAGGCAAGCCCAATTACGCTCTTCTTGCGCTGATACCGACGACCCTTTTTCTTGTATTAGACGCTTACTACCTCGCGCTTGAAAGAGGATTTCGTGCGGCTTATAATTCTTTCGTCAAAAAACTCCACGAGGGCAAAGTAGTAGCGGAGGATGTTTACTGGGTTACGCCAGAGGGACCTCTTTGGAAGAAATGGGTCTGTGCTCTTGGTTCATTTTCTATTTGGCCGTTCTACATTGCCCTCTTTGCAATGATATGGCTTGCGAAAGAACTAGTCATCGGTTAGCCGGCGGGGAAATTGCAGGAGATCAGCTATGAGCACGATCTTTGACTTGCACGAACGTGTGCTTTCCGACCCACATTCCGCACCCCTCCTCCCTCCGCGTTAGGATTTTGGGATGGCAGCCACACCCGACCTACAGGTGTACGACCTCGGCCACCTGGGCCTGGTGGCCAGCATCGTGGACCGTATCGGGCTGGTCCCCCTGGTGGACGAACGGGTGGGCCCCCGCCCGGGGGAAAAGGTGAGCACGGGGGTGGCCCTGAAAGCGGCCATTCTGAACGCCCTGGGCTTCGTCACCTCCCCCCTCTACCTCTTCGACCACTTCTTCCAGGGCAAGCCCACCGAGCTGCTCCTGGCGCCCGGCATCACCCCCGAACTTTTGAACGACGACCGCATGGGCCGCATGCTGGACAGCCTCTACCAGGCGGGAGTGACGGAGCTCTTCCTGGAGGTGGCCAAAAGGGCACGCCAGGCCTTCCCCTTCCCGGTGCGGGCCCTGCATGCGGACGCCACCAGCTTCCACGTGCACGGGCGGTAC
>NZ_ATXJ01000043.1 GCF_000421625.1 Thermus islandicus DSM 21543
GGTTGAATTATAATAAAGGCAAGATGCAGCGGCGCCCTTGCCCTGGACCACTCCAGATTCATTGGATTGGGGTCAGCAACTTTTGGTTCGCCTTGGTAAAAAATAGGCTGGCCATCGTTCTTTCTACCCCCCACCCCCCGTTTTGCCTGTGCCCGCGCCCCCTTGCGGATGGAGGTGTGGGCTCCCCCTAAGGCGTGCCCCGGGGGGGGTCGGCCATGACAGCCCTCCCACCCCAGGTCTGGCAGAGGCTCCGGAGCATGGCTGAGCCACTCAGCCGCTTAACCGAGCCAGATCGGGTCCTAGAGACGGGGCTGGACCTCCTTCTGCAGCTTACGGGTTTTTCAGTAGGCTGGGTGAGCCTCCGGGAGGGGGAAGGGTTCCGGTTAGCGGCGGCCCGCAACCTCCCTCCGGGCCTGGAAGCCGGGGACAGGGCGTTGATGCGGTTTTCTCCCTGCCGCTGCCAGCGGATGGTCCTGGAAGGGGCGCTCCAGGAGGCAGGAGAGCTCTTGGATTGCGAGCGCCTGAGGCGGCTTCGGGAAGGGCTGGAGGGCCTGCCCCCAGAGGCGGTGGAGCGAGAGACCGGGGGGTTGGTCTCCCATGTGGTGGTACCCCTGCGGGCAGGGGTGGAGGTGTTGGGCGTCGTCAACCTGGCGCGGCCCGGAGCCGAGCCCTTGGGTACGGAACAGAGGGAAACCCTCACCCTGGCCGGGGAGATCCTGGGGGTGGCGGTGCACCGGGCCCTCCTCCACGCGGAAGTCCGCCGCACCCAGCTGCGCCTCTGGCAGGCCCTTCTGGATCTGGCCCGGCGGCTTCTGGAGGGGGCCTCCCTGGAGGCCCTCGAGGCGGCCTTACAGCAGGGGCTTCCGGCCCTGGCCGCCCTCGGTGTGGCCCCGGTTCGGGTCCTGGTCCTGGTCCCTGGAACGCAGGCTCCGGTCGGTCCTGAGGGCGGGGTCTTGGAAGTGCCTCTAGGGGAGGCGCCTGGCCCTTCCCCGGACCTAGGCGAAGTCTGGGAGGTCCTAAGGACCCAGGTGGGATCTCCTAAGCCCTTCTGGCGGGGCCAACTCGGAGTCTTCCCCTTCCCCAGCGCGCGCGCTGGGGGCTCGCGGTCCTCCGGCCACCCCCCGGGAGCCCTGGTGGTGGCCTTGGAACGCCCCCCCGAGGACCTGGAGCTCGCTACCTGGGTTTGGAACCTGGCCGCGGAGATGGTCGCCCAGGCGATGGAACGGGTCCTGACGCAGGAGAAGGCCCTGTACCTGGCCTACCACGATCCCCTGACCGACCTGCCCAACCGGAGGGCCTTCCTGGAACGCTTAGAGGAGCATCTCCTCTTGGCTGAGCGGGAAGGGTGGAGCCTGGCCGTGGGCTTGCTGGACCTGGACGCGTTCAAGCGGGTCAACGACCGCTACGGCCACGCCGTGGGGGACTGGCTTCTGGCCCAGGTGGCCCGGAGGCTCCGGAGCGCCTTGCGGGCAAACGACGGGCTGGCCCGGCTGGGGGGGGACGAGTTTGCCTTCCTCCTGCCCCATCTGGACCCGGTAAAGGCTATGGCGGTGGCCGAGCGCCTGCTGGCCGCGGTGCGGCGTCCCTATAGCCCTCCTGGCCTAGGGAAGAACCTCTCGGTGCGGGCTTCCTTGGGCCTCGCCTTTTACCCCCAAGATGCCCAGGAGCCCTCGGGCCTCCTCCAGGCCGCCGACCTGGCCTTGTACCAGGCCAAGGTCCGCGGGGACCGCTACGCCCTCTTCGGCCGGGAGCTTCGGGCAGACCTGAAACGCCAGATCTGGTTGGAGGAAGAGCTGAGGAAAGCCCTCCAACGTCCCAGGTCCTTGGGCCTCACCCTTCACTACCAGCCGCGGATAGACCTGGAAACCGGCCGGATCACCGCTCTCGAGGCCCTCTTGCGCTTCCAACACCCCTCGGGCCCCCTCTCCCCTAAGGAGGTCATCCCCCTGGCCGAGCGCACGGGGCTCATCCGACCCCTCACGCGCTTCGCCCTGGAACGGGCGGCGCGAACGGCCCGGCGTCTGGGCCTCCCCGTAGGCGTCAACCTTTCCTCGGCCTACCTCAATGAGGAGCTCGTGGAATGGCTGGCGGGGATGTTGCGCCGCCTGGAAGTCTCTGGGGAACTCCTGGAGGTGGAGATCACCGAATCCGTGCTCATGGAGGATGTGGAACAGCGGTCCGGCCTGCTGGAAGCGCTGCGCCGCCTAGGTCTTCGCGTTGCGCTGGACGATTTCGGTACAGGGTATAGCTCCCTGGCTTACCTGGCCCATCTCCCCCTGGACCTCCTCAAGATTGACCGTTCCTTCGTCCGGGGGCTCCAGCCGGGTACCCGGGAAGCCCGGGTGGTTGAGGCGGTGGCCGCCTTGGGCCGGATCCTGGGGAAGCGGGTCGTGGCCGAAGGGGTGGAAACCCAGGAGGAGCTCCTTGTGGTGAGGCAAGCGGGATGTGATGAGGTTCAGGGGTTTTTCCTCAGCCCGCCGCTGCCCTTGGAAGAGGCCCTGGCCCGCTTTGGTCGCCTTGGGCGCTCCCGCTAGAGCCCCGGAGGGCGCGACCCGGGGAAACCGGTTCCGCTCGAGGCCCCAGATGGGCTAGAATGCCTTCCATATGGCCCGGCGGCGGAACCAGGACCCACCCCCCCTCCTGGACCTTAAGGAGCCCCGCCAGGTGGACGAGGCCAACGTGGCCCGGCTAGGGCTCATCTCCATCCAGGAGAGGATCCCGGAGGGCTACGCCTCCTGGGAGGAAGAGTTTGAGGTCCTGGGAAAGCCGGTGAAGCTCGCCTGCTACGCCAACCCCAACGTAGGGGGCGTGCCCCACGGGCTGGACAACGAGGTCTCCCTGGCCCTGATCGCCCTCTACCTGAACGCCGGGAGCCCCCCCGACGGCACCTTCACCACCACCGCCTATCAGATCCTCAAGCTCATGGGCTTTGACACCTCCGGGTACTACTACCGGGCCCTCAAGGAGAGCCTCCTCCGCCTCACCACGGCCACCTACGTTTTGTCGGAAGCCTGGCGGGCGGACGGCCGCTGGCAAAGCGTCACCTTCCGGTACATTGACAAGCTGGAGTTCACCAGCGGCAAGGAGGGAAAGCTGGACCGTTCCAGCATCATCCGGATCACCCTGGCCAAGGAGATCGTCCGCTCCCTGCAAAGCCGGTACACCAAGCCCATCGATATAGAGTTCATGGCCAGCCTCAAGCGGCCCCTGAGCCGGGCCCTCTACCGCCTCCTAGACGCGCAGCGCCTCTCCCCCGAGCGGGAAGAGCCCCTGGGCCGCCTCGAGGTGAGGCTGATGGAGTGGGCCGCCGCCTGCAAGATCGTCCACAAGCGCCCGGACAAGGTGCGCCGTACCCTTGAACCCGCGCACCAGGAGCTTCTGGAGAGGCGGTATTTAAAATCCGTGGAGTACGTGGGGCGTGGCCAGAACCAGGCCATCGTCTACGTCTTCGGCGAGGAGGCAGGGGGGATCCCCGATGCGGAGGCGGTGAACCTCCTGGTGGCGGAGGGCCTCTCCTTCACCTCCGCCTACTCCCTCGCCCGGCGGTACCCCCTCGCCCACATCCGCGAGCGCCTGGAGCGGTACCGGGCCATCCTCGAGGCGGGCTACCGCCCCAAGAACCGGCTGGGCTTCCTCGTGGACGTGATCCGGGACGAGACGGGCAAGTACGAGCGGCCCGTTTGGGGCAAGCGCCCCCCCAGGAAGCAGGCGGCCCAGGAGGAGGAGGAGGCGCGGCGGCTGGAAGAGGAGGCCGCCCGGGAGTGGGCCGCCATGCCCCTCGAGGCCCAGGTGCGGCGGGCCATGCAGGTGGCCAACCTGGTGCTCCGCTCGCGGGTGAGCGTGGGGGAGCTGGAGGACCTCGCCAGGCTCATGGAGTCGGGCGCCATAGAGCCCAGGCGGCTCGTGGAGGAGCTTAAGCAGGCGCTGGCGGCCAACAAGCTGGAGGACTGGCTGGCCCAATTCCGGAAAGGTTTGCCGGGCTGAGGCCGCCCGGGTATCGGAAGACTTGGGGAGCCCAGGAGGGCAAGGAGGCGAGTTTTCCGTCCCGGAGCCCCTTTTTCCCCAGAAGGAGAGGTATCGGAAGACTTGGGGAGTTTGCCCCCTCCCCTATCGGAAGACTTGGGGAGTTGGTATCGGAAGACTTGGGGAATTGGCGGGCGGGCCTATCGG
>NZ_ATXJ01000044.1 GCF_000421625.1 Thermus islandicus DSM 21543
GGTGTTCCAGGACGACTCCGTGAAGAACTGGGCGGGGCTTTTTGGCAGGCAGGTCCACTCCTCGGGGATAGGCGGACTGAAGTCAAGGTTGAGGCGTAGCCTTGAGACGCCTATCGTCGTGGAGAGGTTCGAGCCTACCACCAAAGAGTGCTACGCCTGCGGGAGGCGGCATGCGCTTTCCCTATCGGACAGGGTCATCGAGTGCGGTTGCGGCTGGAAGTGCGACCGGGATGTAAACGCCGCGCTGGTCGTTTTGAGGAAAGGGCTTGGCCTGAGCCCCCATCAGGCCGTAGGGCTGGACCGGCCCGAGCTTAAGCCCCTGGAGAGGGAAGCCGCTATGCGGGTGCTGGGGAGCCATCCCTACATCCGCGTCAGCTTCCCTCAATGGGGAAGCCTGCCCCTTTAGGGGTGGGAGGAGGTCACGTGGACTTCTTCACGGGGCAGATGGGGCTTCCCCGGCTGTGGCTTCCCGCCTGGAAAGCTTAGGGGTTAAGAGCAACCCCCGGGGGCTCGCCTCGGGGGTTAATCTTGGAGATATGGCGCTCAGCAACCGGGAGATGGTGGGAAAGGGCTTGGACCTCCTCAGGTCGGGCCTTAAACCCTTCGTGGAGCGGGAGTATCGGCGGGTCTACAGCGAGGACTGGCCCAGGGAGGCGGCGGAGGTTCTCAGGGGGGACAAGGCCTCCCTCCAGGACCCCGACGTCCAGGCTCTCCTCAAGCTCATGGACTACCGCTGGGGCGAGGTCTTTGACGAGAAGCTCGGGCGCTGGGGCCGGACCTTGGTGAAGGAGCTTCTGGAGTTCCGCAACCGCTGGGCCCACCAGGGCGCCTTCTCCTTTGAGGACGCCCACCGGGCTCTGGACAGCATGACCCGCCTCCTGGAGATGATCGCCGCCGAAGAGGCCCGGGAAACGGGCCGCCTTGCCCGGGAGCTCCTGAGGCGCCGCTTTGAGGAGGAGACGAAGCGGGAGGTGGAACGGGCGGTCAAGCAGTCCCCGGCCGCCCTTTCCCAGGGGCTCAAGCCCTGGCGGGAGGTGGTCACGCCCCACCCCGACGTGGCCTCGGGGCGGTACAGCGAGGCCGAGTTCGCCGCCGACCTAGCCCAGGTTCACCGGGGCGAGGCCGGGGAGGAGTACCAGAACCCCCTGGAGTTCTTCCGCCGCACCCACCTTACCACGGGGCTCAAGCGGCTTCTCCTCACGGCCATCCGCCGCCTCGCGGGGGAGGGAGGAGACCCGGTGGTGGAGCTCCAGACCCCCTTCGGGGGCGGCAAGACCCACTCCATGCTGGCCCTCTACCACCTCTTTGGGGGAAAGGTGGACCCGCGGGAGGTGCCTGGTCTGGAGGACCTCCTCGCCCAGACGGGGGTGCAAGGGGTGCCGGTGGCGCGGCGGGTGGTCTTCGTGGGCACGGCCTATAGCCCCGCCCGCACCCATCCGAAGCCCGAGGGGGTGGTGGTGCGGACCCTCTGGGGGGAGCTCGCTTACCAGCTCGGGGGCGTGGAGGGCTACCGCATGGTGGAGGCGGAGGACCGCACCGGCGTGGCCCCTGGTTCCGACGTCCTCAAGGAGCTCTTTGACCGCTTCAGCCCAGCCCTGGTGCTCATTGACGAATGGGTAGCCTTCCTGCGCAACCTCTACGGGGAAACGGACCTTCCCGCCGGAACCTTTGATCAAAACCTCACCTTCGCCCAGGCCCTCACCGAGGCCGCTAAGCGCAGCCCCCGCGTCCTGCTGGTGGCTTCCCTCCCTGCCTCGGACGCTGAGGTGGGGGGAGGAGGGGGGAGGGAGGCCCTAATCCGCCTTCAGAACGTCTTCGGGAGGCTGGAGTCCGTGTGGCAGCCCGCCACCCAGGACGAGACCTACGAGATCGTCCGCCGCAGGCTTTTCCAGCCCCTCTCAGAGGAGGGCTTCCGCCAGCGGGACGCGGTGGTGCGGGAGTACATGCGCTACTACCGGGAGCACCGGGGGGAGTTCCCGAGCGAGGTCCTCGAGCCCCACTACGAGGAAAGGATGCGCCTCGCCTACCCCATCCATCCGGAGCTCTTTGACCGGCTCTACGAGGACTGGGCCACCCTCGAGGGGTTCCAGCGCACCCGCGGGGTGCTCCGCCTCCTGGCCTCGGTGGTCTACACCCTGTGGGCGGGCGGGGACGCTTCCCCGGTGATCCTTCCCGGGGGCCTTCCCCTGGGAGCCGGGGGCCCCCGCTATGAGCTCGTGCGCCACCTCTCGCGCCACCAGGAGGGGTTTGACCAGGTGATTGACGCCGATATAGATGGGCCCAACGCCAAGGCCTTCGCCCTGGAGCGGGAGCGGCCCTCTTTGGGGCGCCACCAGGCGGCCCGCAGGGTGGCCCGGGCGGTCTTCCTGGCCACGGCGCCCGCCGGGGCGGCTCCCACGGGGAAGCCCCGGGGGGTGGAGGGGGTCCGGGTCAAGCTGGGGGTAGCCCACCCTGGGGAGAACCCGGCTCTTTTCACCGAGGCCCTGAAGGCCCTTTCCGAGCGCCTAACCTATCTCCACGCCGAGGGGGACCGGTACTGGTTTGACACCCGGCCGAGCCTCAACCGGGTGGCCCAGGACCGGGCCGCGGCTCTCTCCCGGGAGGAGGTTCTCATGGAGCTGGAGGGGCGCCTACGGACCTGGGCCAAGGGCCGCCCCGCCCTCTTCCAGGCGGTGCATGTGGCCCCGGCGGGCTCCGAGGAGGTGCCGGACGAGCCCGCCCTTCGCCTGGTGGTCCTCTCCCCCAAGTCGCCCTACGCCAAGGGGGGCTCGGAGGCGGAGAGGGCGGCCCAGGAGATCTTGGAGAGGCGAGGCCAGGCCCCAAGGCGCTACCGCAACACCCTTCTCTTTCTCGCTCCTGAGGCCACCCTGGTCCCGGACCTGGAGGAGGCGGCGCGGCAGTACCTGGCCTGGCGTTCCATCTTTGAGGACCGCGAGCGCCTGAACCTCGGGGCGGGGGACGTGCGCCAGGTGGAGAGCCGTCTCCGCCAGGCGGAGGAGACCCTAAGGGTGCGCCTCGAGGAGGCCTACCGCTACCTCCTCGTCTTCCACCAGCCCAACCCCAAGGCGCCGGACCTCGAGCTTAACGCCATCCGCCTCCAGGGAAGCGGAAACCCCTTGGAGCGGGTAGCCGCCAAGGCCCAGAGCGAGGGGCTGGTCCTCACCAAGTGGCACCCCGCTTTCCTGGAGGCAACCCTGGAGGGCTACGGGTTTTGGCAGGTGGCCGAGCCGGAAGGCATCCTCCCCTTGAGGAGGCTCTGGGAGGACTTCGCCGCTTACGCTTACCTGCCAAAGCTCAAGGACGAGGGAACCTTCCTGGCCACCGTGGCCCAGGGAGTAGGGGAGAGGCGCTTCGGGTACGCCGAGAGCCTGGAAGGGGGGGTTCCCAAGGGTGTGGTCCTGGGAGGGGAGGTGGCCCCTTCCCTTGGGGGCTACCTCTTGCGGCCCGAGTTGGCCGCCCGCATGTGGAAGCCAAGGGGCGAACCCTCCACGAACCCGGACGTTCCGGACAGCATCAAGCGCCCCGATGAGGTCAAGCACGCACCCCTTCCTCCCAAGGCCTCGAGGCCCAAGCGCTTCTACCTGAAGAAGGCCCTTCGGGTGGAGAACCTTCTTTCCGACGTTCAGACTTTGGCCCAGGAGGTGCTCCTTCACCTGGCCAAGGAGGGGGGGGTCCGGCTTGAGGTGGTCCTCGAGGCCCACGCCGAGGCCCCGGAGGGCTTCCCCGAGGGCCTGGAGCGGGTTCTTCGGGAGAACAGCCGGGTGCTCGGCGCCGAGGCCTCCTTCGAGGAGGCTTGAGGATGGGGGTGCTGGGGTTGACCCAGCCCCAAGCGGCTCTGGGGGTTGATAAGGGGCATGACCCTGCCTGAAGCCCTATCCCAGGTCCCAGACCCCCGGGCTCGCAACCGGCAGTACCCCCTTTGGGGTCTTCTGGCCCTCATCCTGGTGGCTTTCCTTTCCCGCGTGGACTCCCTGCGCGGCGTGGAACGCTTCGCCCGC
>NZ_ATXJ01000045.1 GCF_000421625.1 Thermus islandicus DSM 21543
GAGGGGCCTGGTTCGCCTGCTCAACTATGAAGTCACCCAAGAACTCTTGAAGCAGGCTAAGGGAGGGCGAGGAAGGAGTTTTGGGTAAAGCCCTGCTACTGGTATATACTGTTGGGGCGAGGAGGGCATATGAACGAAATGTACGAGATTGCCAAAGGAGTGGCCTCATTTGAAGGTGCTCCTACCTTACCAGGACGTACGACAGGTGAGGCTAGAGGGGGCCGAGAGTTTGAAGCTGTTGTTGCGGAAGGTCTTCTGAAATATGGCCGATTGCTGGTCACCGCCGTTCCCTCATTAAGATTACGCCCGGTTGCTGCAGAAGGAACTTCAAGACAAAACCATCTGGCTGACGCTCTTGCAGTCGTAAACGAAGAAAATAAAAGAGTCTTGGTGTTCAGATTACCTGCATTCAGGCACAATCCTCTCTTTGCTGAGATTACTTCAGGCGCGCTACAGAACGATTTCGTTCGAGTTCCGGACTCATTTTTGAAAAGGGAGTTCGTTGTGGAGGAGTGGTATACCCCCAAGTTAGGGGAACTAGCAGAAAGAGGATGGATTCCTGAAGAGGATGAACCTTATCCTTTTTCCGGGACTAACTATCCAGAACTGTATAGGCGTAAGCGCACCCAGTTCGACGGTGTGATTATCTTCTTGGAAAGTGGCACGCTAAGGGAAAAAGCCCTGCTAGAAATAAAATCTCTGAAGTCTTCTGAGGGGGCCAGGGTCGATGGTAACGCCCACGAACGGTTTGCGTACCAGAATCTAGACTATCTCGAGATAGGGGCCCTATATCCTCGCACAACGCTCTTGCTACTTACAAACGATGCCATTCTCAAGTACAGAAACAAATACCACACGGGAATCGGTGTACATGCATTACGGCTAAGCTATGCGTTTTGCTGGTACAAGTTTGAGATGGTTAGCTCCGTTCGACAGTACCTTCGCCTCTTTTCTTTGTGGAAGGAATGGCTGGAGGGCAAATGATAAAGTACATTGGGTCAAAACGCGCTTTGTTGCCCTGGATTATTGAGGTTATATCCCTATTGAGACAGCTCGATGGCTCCTACAGGGTGGCTGATCTCTTCTCTGGTAGCGCACGGGTAGCCCATGCTCTCAAGAAACATGGATTTTGGGTTGCAGCTAACGATATCAATACGTACGCCTTTGTGTTGGCCAAAGCTTTAGTTGAAGCTAACGCTCGGGTTTATACGAAAGAAAAGCTCAAACCCATACTGGCTGACCTTATGGCTTTGCCTCCCAAGAAAGGGTGGTTCACCCACACTTACTGTGAGGAAGCACGATACTTTCAGCCCAAAAACGGTCAACGGATAGAAGCAATACGAGAGGCCATAGAAGAACGCTACTCCGAAGACCCCACACTAAAGGCTATTCTACTGACGAGTTTGATGTTAGCCGCAGACAAGGTGGACTCAACCACAGGGGTTCAAATGGCCTACCTCAAGTCCTGGGCACCCAGGTCCTATAACGATTTGCAGCTGGAATACCCCCCATTGCTGCCTGGCGAAGGTTTGGCCATTCAAGGGGATGCCTTAAAGGTAGTAGAGGAGCTTAGCGTCGACTTGGTTTATCTAGACCCACCGTATAATCAGCACTCCTACTTGGGCAACTACCACGTCTGGGAAACCTTGGTCCTTTGGGATAACCCGGAAACATACGGGATTGCTAGAAAAAGGATAGATGTCAAGGAAAGGAAAAGTCCATTCAACTCCAGAAAAGAGGCCAAAGCAGCTATGAAAGAGCTCCTAAGGAAGATCAAAGCTAGACATGTTGTTCTTTCCTTTAATAACGAGGGATTTTTTACTTCAGAGGAGATAGAGGAGATTCTCAAGGAATGGGGATATGTCGTGCGTTTTTCCCGTCCACACAAACGCTATGTCGGAGCCTTGATTGGCATTTACAACCCCAAAGGAGAGAAGGTCGGAAAGGTTTCCCATACAAGAAACGAAGAGTACCTTTTTGTAGTTACTCAGTATAGAGGTGTGTACGAAGAACTTCTCGACAGAGTGGCAATAACGAGTGCTCGGAAAGCTGTGGCTGTGCCCCTTTTCTAATCTCGGGGCAGTTACTACCTACCCATAGGTAGCTGATAGCTATAAGTTGCGTTGCAACAGTTCACTTCTTGGCCCTTAAGAAGATGCTTCGCACAAGATAGTAACGTTGCTTCTTCTCATCACCTCCCCCCACCTCACGGGCCTCTCCGTGTGCACGGGGGTCGTGTAAGGAATTATGTGTAGGGGTTTGCGTATCAAAGGGGGGCGCCCAAGGATAGGAGGTGCCCCATGGACCATGGATACCCTGAAAACCCTTCTAAGGGAAGCGGTGAGGGAAACGGTGGCCGAGGTGTTGCAGACCGTACTGAATGCTGACCGGGAGGCTTTCTTGCAGGAACATGGGCGGCGCAAAAACGGCTACTAGCCCAGGCAGCTGGACACCACTTTTGGCCAGGTGGAACTGCGCATTCCTCGGGTTCGGGAAGGGCAATACTATCCCGCCATCTTAAGGCCCTACAGCAGACGCCTAGTGGATGTAGGGGAAGTAGCCGTAGCCCTGTATGCCGCCGGGGTAAGCCAGCGTAAAGCGGCTGAGGTGATGAGCCTGCTGCTGGGCCACCGGTACACCCATGAGACCATCAGTACCCTTACGGACCAGGTGCTGGAGGGAGCGGAAGCCTTCCGGCATAGGCCCCTGCCCGAAGAAATGGCCTTTGTCTACCTGGATGGGCTATTCCTGAAGGTTTTCAGGGAAGGACTGGGGATGGAGCGGGAAGTGGTGTACGTGGCCTTGGGGATTACCCCCTCAGGGGAGAGGTGGATTCTGGGCTGCAAGATAGCCTTCGGCTGACCTGGCTCCTTCCCAGGGAGGATGCGGTTTCTTGGGAGGAGGTTTTGCGGGAGCTATAGCACAGGGGCTTGCGGCGGGTTCTGCTCTTTATCACCGATGGGATACCCGGAATAGAGGGTCACGCGATAGCGTATCTTGCGGCGATTCGGCGGGTCTATCCCCTGGCCCAATGGCAACGGTGTGTGGTGCATACGGTTCGCTCCAGCCTGGCCCGGGTGCGTTCCCGGGACAGGGGCCTGCTGGCGCAAGACCTGCGGGAGGTGTATATGGCGGGGAGCCGAGCGGAGGCCCTCAGGACCTTGGAGAGGTTCAGGGAAGCTTGGGGGGGCAGGTACCCATCCCTGGTGGCTACCTGGTAGGAGGGGTCAGGGGCACTGTTGCGCTTTTACGAGTACCCCTAGTTCCTCTGGCCCTATCTTCGGGCCACCAACCTCATGGAGCGGTTTATCCGGGAGATAAGGCGAGGGACGAAGGTGCGGGACCATAAGTTTCCCCGGCCGGAATCGGTATACAAGCTCCTGTACGTGGAGGGGGAACGGCAGGAAGGGAGGTGGGCGGAGCGAAGGCTGAAGGGATTTGTGGAGGTACAGGAGGTATTGGAGCGGATGCTTCTGGAAAGGTATGCCCCCCAGACACAAACGCTTACACATAGCAGGACTTTACCCACATCTCCGTTTCGTGGTAAATCTCCCCTTGCGGGCGCAGCCCGTATCTGGTACCGGGGGTGATCCATGGACATGCTCAAGG
>NZ_ATXJ01000046.1 GCF_000421625.1 Thermus islandicus DSM 21543
TTCCCTTGCAGTGGTACGACCTCGTCCACGGAGATCGTACCACCGCCATTAGAACCCTGCAACGCATCCAATGCTAAGGCCGCCTTTCATCCCACCCTTGAAAGAGTGGGCTTTCCCGGCGGCTTCTCGTAACGCGGGATGGTCCATGTGGGTTAACCTCCTTGGCTCCCCGGGTAGGGGGTCACGGCCAGGATGCCAAGGACCGGCTTCTCCGCTTTCGTCGGGGGAAGGAGGTACGGCGGGTGCGGGGGCACGCGCGGCTTCTGGCCCTGATGCGGTGGGATAGGGGTAGGCGGCTCTTGTGGCCCTGGGGTGGGGTGGCCGGGGAGGGCTACGCCCCGAACCCCCCCGGCTTGGAAGGCTGAGGCCCCTGGGGTAGCTTTTGGCGGACGCGGGGTTTGACGGGAGGGAGGTTTGGGGGGATGAAGACGCGGCTGGATGGGGGATGCCTTTGGGAGCGGAAGCCTTGGACGGCCGTGGCGGGAGCGCTTTTCTCCTGCCCCCTCCGGGGTGCAAGGCATCCTACTAGGCAGGCGCTCAAGGCGCTCGAGGCCCCGAAGGGGCAACCGCGCTCACTTGCGTTCGCATATGGCCTCGATGACCTCGCAGAGCTCCCTTACTCCGCCCACACCGCATATGCTTCCCGGGATGTAGGGGTTGATGCTGAGCCGGCCGTAGAAATTTCCGCCTCTGTCGACAATGACCGGTGGGTCCGTAGCGTACCTGTTGCACATCGAATAGCTGGAAAATCGGTTGGCGTAGGCACCAAAGCGGTTCCACACGCCAAAGTCGTTGAGGAAGCCATAGCGCGGGTACTCGTTCCACACGGAGTTGACACTGTACTCTGGGCAACTCAGGCAGCCCAGAAACTCTTTGTGCCCCGGCCCGCCGTAGAGCAACAGTTCCACGGCGAGGGCTTGTGCAGCCAAGGCCAGGAGCATGGCCACAACCAGCTTGCGAGGCAAGTGGCTGCTTATCATGGTGTCTATAGTATACGTGCCGGAGCGCGCTTGTGTGGGTTAACGCGTGAGGCGGCTTTATGCTCCCTCTTTGCTCCTTCGTCTAAGTGGGCGCCCGCTATTGCTGAACACTGGATAGGGTCTTGTTCGGC
This sequence comes from Thermus islandicus DSM 21543, assembly GCF_000421625.1. Lineage (NCBI taxonomy): Bacteria > Thermotogati > Deinococcota > Deinococci > Thermales > Thermaceae > Thermus > Thermus islandicus. Next base: position 1,112 of record NZ_ATXJ01000046.1, read on the forward strand.
TGTTCGATTCCGGAAGGGTTGGCCATTTTCCAGTCGGCAATAAAGTCGTCAATCCTTTTAAGGACATAGCTCTGGAAAATACGCAACAGCTCCGTTGCGTCTTCGGAATAGCCGGGTCCGAGTACGAAGAACGCACGAGTGGCGTAAATGGTCGCAGGCCAAGGGTACGCCTTGCCTTGAGCATCATAGACCCTTGTGGAAACAGTCACCGCGACCATCCCTCCCCTGTAGCCTGTTCCGATTGGATTAGTCGCCGCCACAGACCATTTAAGGGTTGGCTCGGAATCGCAACTCATCTTCACCTCGAAAGGAACGCCGCTTCGTTGGAGGCGCAGGGAGACCAGGTCCGGGAGATCCTTGCCCACGATCACACTTTTTTCCTCGAACCCTTTAGGGGGTTCATTGAGGAACTGGTCGATAGTCCATAAAAAGGCATCGATACGGGAGATACACACTTTTACTCCCCGCAGGTTGTCCCATGGCTTTGGCGAGGATTGGGCCCTCGCTACGCCTGAACCCAGCAACATGGCCACCAAGAGCAACCCTGCCCGGCTCCTCCATGCATGCCTTGTCATGTTTCTATGTTAGCCCCGCGTGCTTCCTTTTTCAACCTGCGCGCTTGCCTTGCGAAGATCCGCAAGGACGGGTGCATATCTCCCTCCTGATGGGCAGGCGAGGCGTTGCTCGCAGGGAGGCAAGCCCCTACGCCTGGCCCAAGTGGCAAGCGGGCCCCCCTGGCGGGGTAGCCGCGCCCTCTACCTGACCCTCCGCCTTGAGCGCGCCTTCTTCCGCCTCGCCTACCGCAGAACCTGATGGAAGGGTCCTCCCTTCCCGCCAGCCCCTGGCCCGCTATGCCCTCGAGGGCCTGGACCTTCCGCTCCCGGGAGCCTCCTGGTTAGGTGCCAGCGCGCCTTGCGCCGCCTCCTCCCTCTGCCTCATGGACACTGCGGGGCTGGAATCGAGGAGGGGTTATGGGCTCGCGCCGAAACGCGAGCCCCGGCCTCCGAAAGAAGGGCTCTACGCCCCCTCAGGGTCCAGAATGAGGGCGCGGAGCTCCTCCTTGCTGAGGGCCAGGCTTTCCTCGGCGAGGGCCTTTTGCAGGGCCTCCTGAAAGGCGGGGTCCTCCTCCTCTAGACGGTCCATCACCCTCCGGGAAAGGAGGCTGACCTCGTGCAGGAACTCGCCCAGGTCCTCCCGGGTGATCTTTCCCCGGGCCAGGGCAAAGCCCAGCTTCAGACCCTCCCAAAACGCCTGGGCCTTCCCGCAAAGACCCCGGGGCAGAGAGCGCTCCCCCCAGGACCGAGCCAGGTCCTCGAGGGCCTGACGGGAGTCCGAAGGCAACTCCTCCCACCTCTCCTCGACTTCGCGCCGCAACCTCCGGGCGCAGAAGGCCAGCTCCCGAAGCCCTGCGGAAGGCAGACGGCGCGCCGCCTCGCTGAGGGCCTGCACCTCAGCGCTCTTGAGAGCTACCACCATCCCCATAGGTCCCCTCACACTGCTTTTCCAGTGCCGCAAGCGTGCCTGGCGCTTGTCAGCGCTTGGGTTCATCCTACCCCCAGAAGCCCAAAAGAGAAGATGCAAGCGCGGTTTGGGGGTAAGAAAGGCCTTAGGCGGGTCCGCCGCTCAAAAGCCACGGTTCAGGGCCTGGGCGAGCTCCTTCAGGGCCTGGTTCACCAGGGCTTGCATCTTCATTTCCCACCTCCTCACCCTCGCTTTCCAGAGGGGGGCGCCGTTCAGGCACCCCCCTGCCCTCAACTCACGCCGCTTCCTTCAGCAGGGCCAGGAACTTCTCCAGGGCCCCGGACCCGGCGGGCGGGGTCTTGGCCTTCCACTCCAGCAGGGCCACGGCCAGGGCGGGGAAGTTCTGGGGGATGAGTTCAAAGGAGGCCTCCCCGTTCCCTGCCCACCCGGGGCCTCCCGAGTCAGGGCCCGCCTCGAGGACGAATCCCCCGAGGATGCGGGCGAGAAGCCAAATCTCGTGGCCCTCCCAGGGCTCGGCCAACTCAATAAAGAGGTAGCCCTCCTCCTCCTCCCACACGCACGCCCGCTCGGGAAAGTCCGGAATCTCCTGGAGCAGTTCCTGCACCGCCGCCCGGTCCAAGGCGGGCTGGCCCACCAGGGCGCACGCTTGACACTCCCACGGCTAAAGCCGGTGGGATTCTTGGTTCGACGAGGACAGCCTACGATATGTAGGTCTTACGCCCTCTCCCCAAGCGTTTTGCG
>NZ_ATXJ01000047.1 GCF_000421625.1 Thermus islandicus DSM 21543
ACCAGGATGAGGGCCAGAAGACCCCAAAGGGGGTACTGCCGGTTGCGAGCCCGAGGGTCTGGGACCTGGGATAGGGCTTCACGCAGGGTCATGCCTCTTATTAACCCCAAGGGCCGCATAGCGGTCAAGTCTGGGGGAAAGAGATGCGGCGCGCTTCACGACGAGGCCTTGAAACGAGGGAGCGGGAGCATCCAGGAGCCCTCACCGCTCACCCGCAGATCCTTCCGCTCGAACCGCCAGCCCGCCATGATCAAAAAGACCAGCGAGGCGATGAGCAGCCCCAGCAGCCCCTCCACCTGCAGAGACCGGATGGCTTCTCCGCCCTGATAGGAGGTGAAGGGAGAAAAGCGGGCCACAGGTTCCAGCCGCTCATCCAGCCGGGCCAGGCCGTTCAGGAAGAAGCCAGCCACCAGCAGCGTCCCAACCACCGCTGCGGCCACCCGCCGCGAGGGGAACACCAGACTCAGCCAGAGGGCCAGGGTCCCGAACAGCCATAGCAGCGCGAACAGCGACAGGAAGGGCAGAAGCAGCTCCCCAGCCCCTAACCCCAGGTGCCGAGAGAGGGGTCGGGCGAGGAGCATGATCAAATATGTCAGCCCCAGGATGGCCACAGTGGCCACCAGGAAGGCCAGAACGCGAGCGGCAAAGAACGCCCGCCGGCTCACAGGCTGCGCCAGGAACAGATCCAGCATTCCGCTTTCCTCCAGGCCCGCGATCAGAGCGCTCCCAGTTAGAATGGCGAAAAACCCCAGGACGAGCGGCAGCCAGGAAAAGAGCTCCACGTGGAGATACGTCGCCGGATCCCCGATGTCCTGGACCTTCCCGAAGAAAACCAGCAGCTCCCGAGGATAAGCCCGCAGCAGCTCCTCCCACTGGGCCCGCTGCTCAAAGATCGTATCGTAGAAGGAGATGAGATAGGCCCCCAACAGGCCCAGCCCCAGCCCCCAGCCGATAATGGCCCACCGGAACCCTGACAGGGTGTAACGAAAGATCGCCTTCATCGGCGGACCTCCGGGGAAGGCTCGTAATAGGCAAGGAAGATCTCCTCCAGGCTCGGCCGTTCGGTCTCCAGATACTGAACGGGAAAAGCTGCCAGAACCTTGATAAAGGGATCCATGATCCCTTCCACCTGCAACAGGAACTCGTCCTCGTTCTCCCGGCGCAGCAGCCGCACGCCGGGCAAGGCGAGCAGGGGCTGGGGGTCCACCGGGGCCTGGAAGCGGACGCGCACCCGCCGCATCGCCCGATGGATCAGATCCGCCGTCCGGGCCACCTCCACCACTACGCCCTGCCGGATGATCCCCACCCGGTCAGCCACCTGCTCCACCTCGCTCATAATGTGGGAGGAGAAGAACACAGCGGCGCCCGCCGCCTGGGCCTCCCGCACCAGTCGCAGCACTTCCCGCTGCATCAGGGGATCCAGCCCCAGGGTGGGCTCGTCCAGGATCAGCAGCTCCGGCCGATGCATCATGGCCTGGATCACCCCCACCTTCTGCTTGTTCCCCTTCGATAAATTGCGAATGCGGGGACGCAGATCCAGATCCAGCCGATCCGCCAGCGACCGGACATAGCTCCAGTCCACGGTGCTCCCCCGTATGGCGGCGAAGAAGCGTAGAGCCTCTTCCACGGTCAGGTTCTCGTCGAAGTGGAGCTCCCCCGGGAGATACCCCACCCGCCGCCGTACCGCCACCGGGTCGCGCTGGGGATCGATCCCCAGCACCCGGATGGACCCACGGTCGGGACGGATGAAGTCCAGCATACAGCGAATGGTAGTGGTCTTGCCGGCGCCATTGGGCCCGAGGAAAGCGAAGATCTCTCCCAGGCGCACCTCCAGGTTCACCCCCCGCAAGGCCCGCACCCGGCCGTAGGATTTCTCAAGATCGCGGATTTCAATGGCCAGCCCCTCGCTCATGTGCATGCTCCCTTCGAAGGGTCCGCCCTTCCATCGGCGCATCCATTCTGTCCGGATGATGGCCCAGCGCCTGTCATCGCCGGATCAGAATACGAAGATCCCTCCATCCATATCCCAGCTGCCGAAGTCGAGCCCCTCCGATTTCTATCCAACCCGTTCGAACGAGTTCGCCGCCCAATTGCTCGTAGAACCGGCGGACCGGGTTCGCTTCGAGCACCCAGACCAGGAGCGTATCGATGTCATCTCGGAGAAGTTCCCTTGCGCATATGCTCATCAACTGCCGGCCGATGCCCTGTCGTTGATACTCAGGCAGCACATAGATCGCGTAGACCTTCCCCAGTATACCTCATCTCCAGTGCGCTCGGGGCCCGCGGCAGCGAAACCCACGATCTGCGCCTGATCTTCCGCTACCAGAATGAACCGCCCGGGTGCCGGATGCGCCAGCGCCTGTCGCCAGCGGGGAACATCCTCCTCCGGGGAGAGCTGGGCCAGGTATCCCGCGGGGACGATCCCAGTATACTGCGCCTTCCAGGTGATCACCCGAACTCGCGCGATCCCCGGGGCGTCCGCGGGGACAGCCCTCCGAATGCTGACCCGTGAGCGATTGGCCTGTTCCATCCAAGTCCTCCTTTCTGAGGAGATGCGCGGCTTGCTCGGGGTAAACCTCGGACTCTCCAATCCAGGGGGTTCGATCAGCATCGACCTGCCCCTGTCCAGTCCCAGACTTGCCTCTCTGGGAACGGTGGGCACAGCGTGCTCGGAGCTGCCGATGTTGCAGAAGTTGCATGGGAAACCGAGACTAAACGTTGCGCGTGTATTTGTTCGGCAACAAGGCTACCACGGGGACGGCTTCCTCTCCATGTTTCCCCGGGACGATGACCATTGCTGCGGGGGCATAATCGGATATCAGCTCGCGGCACATCCCGCACGGAGGCACAACCTCTCCATAGCGATTCACCGCCACGATGGACTCAATGTCTGTATCGCCCGCAGCCGCCGCCATGCCGATGGCTATCGCTTCGGCGCAAACTGCGATACGGCCCACGGTGGCCTCCAGATGGACCGCCGAGAAGGTCTTCCCCGAGCGCGTCCGCAGAGCACAGCCGATATGATGCCAGCCTTCCCGAAAGCGCCGCGCGATGATTCGCCGCGCCTCTTCGACCAAGGCCTTGTCCTCTTCCGACAGCCCGACGTGCATCCTGCCCCTTACGGGGCTAAGTGGTTTGCAACGGGACTACGCGGCCCGGTTCCTGGGCGCTGCCTGGGGTCGCAATCCCCTTACGGGGCTAAGTGGTTTGCAACTCTA
>NZ_ATXJ01000048.1 GCF_000421625.1 Thermus islandicus DSM 21543
CCTCCGCCCTGGCCGAGGAGAGCAAGCTGGCCCTGCTGGAGTGGGCGGAGGAGCAGGGCTTTCAGCCGGAAGGCGTACTGTTTGACGCTTGGTACACAGCGAGGCATGTCTTGGAGCGGCTAAAGTTGAGTTTCTACCCATGCCGACGGAAACTTATCGCAGGTAAGCTGAGCCTGGATTTGAGCCCTCTGTTACCGGTGCAGGTGGAGGCCGCGTAAGTCCAGGTACCCTGACATCTACGGTGGCGAGGTCTACCGGGCCAGCGCCACGAAACCACGCCCCTGGGCCTAGACGGGACCTGTGGGGGATGGGCAGAGCAGGGGCCGGTAAGAACCGCTAAGCCGTGAGGAGCCGTCACCGGACAGGCCTCTAGGGAAACCGTACAAAAAACCGCGCCCCCCCTAAGACCGACTCCTCCACCCCAGCCATCCCCCCGTGGGCCTCGGCCACCCGCCGTACCAAGGCCAGACCCAGGCCACTCCCCTGTGCCCGGTGGGCAGGGCTGGCCTGGTGGAAGGCCTCGAAAATCCTCTCCCGCTCCCCCCAGGGAACCCCGGCTCCGTCGTCCTCCACCGCCAGCTCCAAGACGCCCTCGCAGGAAAGCGACACCCGCACTCGGTTTCTGGCAAACTTGAAGGCGTTTTCCAGCAAGTTTCGCACCAGCGCCTTGAGCAGGAGAGGGTCGCCGCTTAGCCGACAGGGGGCCTGTGGCAACTGCAACTCCAGGACCTTGCCCCCGCGCTCGACCTCCTCGAGGGCCTCCAGGACCACCCCCAGAAAGTCCACCTCCTCCTGGGTCAGGGCCCGCTCCGCCCGCGAAAGCAGGAGGAGCCGTTCCACCAGGCGCCACAGGTCAAAGGCCGCCTCTTTCGCCCTTTCCACCGGGGCGGTCGGGATGGGATCTTGTTCCAGGGCCTGCTCGAGCCGCCCGACCAGGGCGGCGAGGGGGGTCCTGAGCTCATGGGCGGCGTTTTGCAAAAAGCGCTTCTCCTTCTCCAGGTAGCCTTCCAACGCCTCTAGGAGTAGGTTTTGCGCCCGGGCTAGGCGAAAAACCTCGTCCTTCGCCCCATGCTCGGGCAACCGACCCTTGGGGTCGGGGCGCTGGGCCAGCTCCAGGGCCCTGCGGGTGACGCGGTCCAAGGGCGCGAGAGCCCGCCCGGCGAGCGCATATCCCCCGAGGAAGGCCAAAAACACCGCGGCAGGCAGGGAGAACTGCAAAACCCGATCTAGACGGTCGAGCGCTGCGTCCACCCATTCCAGGGGCCTCCCCGCCACGAGCTGGAGCCCTTCCACCTGGCTTCCGCAAAAGCGCACCTTCCTGGCGGTCCAGCACCCCGTAGCGGGCTGGGGTGGGGAGAGAATCGGCCCTGCTCGGTCCACGAGCCTCCCCCCCTGGAAGAGGAAAAGGGCTAGATCGGGGGGGAGGTCCTTCAGGGCCTCGCCTTCTCCCAGGAAGGCCCGGTGGTCCTCCTGGTTCACCAAGGGACGCGCCAAAAGAAGGGCATCTTGCAACGAAGCGTCGAGCGCCTGGTACAGGCTTGCTTTCACCCCGAAGTGGAGTCCCAGGCCCCAAAGCCCGAGCACCAATCCCAGGAAGAGGACGTAAAAAAGCGTCAGGCGCAGGCGCAGGCTCATCCCTGAAAGCTATACCCCAGGCCGCGTTCGGTGCGAATGGCCTCTTCGGAGAGCTTTTGCCGCAGGCGATACACATAGACGTCCACCGCCTTGGGGTCTACCCCTTGCTCCCCGCCCCAGACCTTCTCCAACAGCACCTCCCGGGGGAAAAAGCCCCCTGCGTTCAGCGCCAAAAACTCCAGCAGGGCATACTCCCTCCCGGAAAGGCGCACCTCCTGGCCTTCCCACCAAGCCCGTTTGCCCTCCAGATCCAGCGTGAGCCTACCCCGCACTATGCGGTTGGTCGCCTCCCCGTAAGCCCGGCGCAGGAGGGCCCTCACCCGGGCCCGGAGTTCCTTCAGGTGAAAGGGCTTCACCAGGTAGTCGTCGGCCCCTCCCTCCAGGCCCCGTACCCGGTCCTCCAGGGCGTCGCGGGCGGTGAGCACCAGCACTGGGGCCTTGCACTCTTGGCGCGCCTTCTCCAAAAAGGAGAACCCGTCCATGCCGGGAAGCATGACATCCAACACGATGAGATCAAAGGGGAAGGTCGCCACCAGGCTGAGGGCCTCCTCGGCCCCCTCCACCCAGTCTACCGCGTACCCTTCGGCCTCGAGGGCCTCCTTGACCAATTCCCCCACGCGGGGGTCGTCCTCTACGAGGAGAAGCCGCATCGTCCACCTTTCCCCTTTTTCCCCCGGTGCGCCCCTAGCGGGCCCTAATTCAAGGATACCCGGCTTTCGCGGGGGAAGGTGCTCCATCAGCGCCTTCTGCTCCAGCTCCAAATTCCCGCCAACCAGGCCACCGTTAGGGCCCACCCGGCCAGCACGTCCGAAGGGTAGTGCACCTGCAGATAGAGCCGGGAAAGGCCCACCAGCAACGTCCAGGGAAGCCCCAAGGCCAAAATCAGTCGCGCGGTCTTGGGCGCCACCGGCCACAGAAGCAGGTAAAGCCCCAGCACAAAGGCCAGGCTCCCCATGGCGTGCCCCGAGGGAAAGCCGAAGTCCCTCTCCGGGGTGAGTTGGGGGAAGAGATGGGGGCGGTCGCGAGCGAAGAGGTGTTTGGCTGCTTGGTTCAACAAGGCGCTTCCGCCCACGGCCAGGGCGAACGCGGGCCAGTTGGCCCGGCGGCGATAGGCCCAAAGGAGGACCAGGGCTGAAAGAGGGGCCAGGATCAGGGCCGAACCCGAGCGGCTGAAAAGGAGGGCCCAGCGATCCAACACAGGAGTCTGGTAAGTGTGGAGAAAACTCAAAAACTGTGAATCAAAAGCAAAGCCCCGGTGGATCCCTAACGCAAAAACCGCGAAAATACAAAGGCCCAGTAGCAAGGATCCGTTCGCTTTTACCTGCATATATGAACACCCCCAAACCCCCCGGGCAACTTCGGGGGGTGGGAAGCAGACTTGACCGCCATGCGGCTCTTGGGGTTAATCAGCGGCATGACCCTGCGTGAAGCCCTGCCCCAGGTCCCAGACCCCCATAGCGGTCAAGTCTGGTGGGAAGGTTA
>NZ_ATXJ01000049.1 GCF_000421625.1 Thermus islandicus DSM 21543
GGCCGCCGATCACATTTGCGGGCGTGAAAAGCCCGGCGCTTTTAGCGGTTACACCCCCCTCACTTGAGCAAGATACATGCGGATTTGTGCGCTATTTTTTAACTGTTTTCACCTCCGTGCGGGGCAGGCCCGAGTGGACGGCGAGGTCCAGGGGGACCTCCCGAAGGAGGGCCCCCACCGCCCGGGCCTGGGCCCGTCCCCGTTCCGTGAGGCCCACCCCCTCCGGGGGGACGGGCCGCCCCCGGGGGAAGTAGTCCACCTCCCCGTGCCGGAGGAGAAGGAGCCTCCTTCTCACGGGTAGCGCTCCAGGTACTTAGGGCTTGCCACCCTGAGCTTCCTCGCCACGTGGGCCTTGAGGAAGGCGAGGGTCCCCGGGGGCGCCTGCCCATCCCGGATCCTGGCGGCCAGGGTTCGCAGGAGTTCTTCCAAAGGCGCCTCCTGGCCCAAGAGGGCGGCGAACTCCTTCCCCTCCTCCGCCTCCAGGGCCTCCCCCAGGGCAAGCTCCCTCCGGGCGATCCCCAGGGCGTTCAGGGCCACCAGGGTCTGGAAGCGGAGCCGGGGGTCGGCCAGGCCAGGGAGGAGCTCCCTCTCCAAAAACTCCCCCACGGCCTCCAAGAGTTCGTCCAGGCTGGGCCTATCCATGGGTCTCCAGCAGGTGGAGGACCTCGTACTCCATCTCAGCGGCGAGCCTGCCCAGCACCGCGAGCTCCGCGCTCCTTTCCTCCCCCCTAAGGTGCCTCCGGGCCTGCTTCAGGGCCCCGAGCCCCCAGCGCACGTTCCCCAGGACCTCCCACCAGAAGAGCTCCCCCTCCGCGATCCCCCGCCCGGTGAGGGCGTTGTACCGCTCCAGGAAAGGCCCCACCTCCCCCACGCCCCCCAGGCGCTTCCCGTCCTCCCCGAACCGCCAGGCCCGCACCAGGGGCCAGGCCAAGTCCTCGCCGCCCTGGGGCGTCGGTCCTAAACTCGCCCCATGGACCTCCGCCTCTTCTCCCTCCTCCTCGGCGTCCTGGTCTCCACGGTCAACGAAAGCGCCCTGACCCCCGCCCTGCCCTTCCTGGCCCGGGACCTCCGGGTGGGGTCGGCCCTGGCCCAGGGGGTGGTCACCGCCGGGCTTCTGGGCTCGGCCCTGGCCTACCTCCCCCTCACCCTGGTGGCGGGGCGGGTGGGAGCGGGGCGGGTTTATCGGACGGGCCTCTTCCTCCACGGCCTGGCCGCCCTCCTCCTCTACCTGGCCCCTTCCTTGCCCCTCCTCTATGGCCTCCGCTTCCTCCAGGGCATCGCGGCCGCAGGGGTAGTGGGCCTGGTGCCCGGGTTGGTAGCTGCGGGCTATCCTGACCGGCGTGGGTACGCCCTGGGCCTGGTGGCCAGCACCGTGGCGGCGGGCACCCTCTTCGGGCCCGCCCTAGGAGGCCTCCTCACGGGAAGCTGGGGCTGGCGCTTCGTCTTCCTCCTGCCCCTTCCCTTCGCCCTTCTCGCCCTGAGCCAAAGCGGGCACCTCCCGGGGCTTCCGCCGCAAGGGGGGGACCTGGGGCGGCTTTTGCGGACGCGGCCCTTTCTCCTCGCCCTCCTCGCCACCGGCCTCTACTTTGCCCACACCCTGGGGGTCAGCGTGGCCTTGGCCTTCTTTCTGGCCGAGGCAGGCCTCGGCCCCGAGGCGGTGGGAGGCCTCCTTCTCCTCGCGCCGCTTGAGCTCCTCCTTCTCGGGGCCTGGGCTGGCCGGCTGGCGGATCGGCGGGGATACGCCCGGGTGGTGATCCTGGGGGGCTGGCTCCTCCTTTTGGGCGGGGTGGGGCTCGCCCTGCTGGCCTACCGGTACCCCGTGCCTGGGGCGGTGGTGGGCCTCCTTCTCCTGGGGGTGGGTCGGGCCCTCTTCCAGGCGGCCAACAACGCCCAGGTCCTCTCCTTGGCGCCCCCGGGCGAGGAGGCCCTGGCCTCGGGGGCGCTTTCCGTGGCCCGGGTCCTGGGCCAGGGGCTGGGGGGCCTCCTGGCCGGGGTGGGGCTTCACGCCCTGGCCGGCCTGGGCCCGCGGGGAGGCTTTGCCGCCCTCATCCTGCTCTTGAGTAGCCTCATGGGCCTGAGCCTTCTTTTCTTAAGCCGGGGGGTGGGGAAAGGACGCCCTGCCTCCTAAGGATGGCCTTGGCGTTCAGGTCAGGCTCGACCGGGTGCCGACGGCTAGCCCGTGCCTGCACCAGGGTTTTGTCCGCGGGGAGGTCCACGGCGAACCTGGATTTTCCTCCAGAACCAGGCGCACCCTCGGGCTTGAGAGCCCTTTTGGATCGGCAAAGATCCACCCTGCCCCTTTGGGGCGGATGGTGCCCCTGTCCTTTCTGCTTTTGAATGACTATCATGCAAGCATGGCAAACACCTTCCTCCCCCGCGCGGCGGGTCCCCTCCTGGAACGGCTCATGCGGGTATTTCCCGTGGTGGCGGTCATGGGCGCCCGGCAGGTGGGCAAAAGCACCCTGGTGCGCCACACGCCTGCCCTGGCCCGGCACCTTTACCTGAGTCTGGACGACCTGGACCTTCGCCTCCAGGCTCAGGCCGACCCCCACGCCCTCCTCCAGCGGGGCGAGCGGCTCATCCTGGACGAGGTGCAGCGGGTGCCCGAGCTCCTCCTCGCCCTCAAGCGGTCCGTGGACGAGGCCCGCGTGCCTGGCCGATTTGTCCTCACGGGCTCCGCCCACCTCCTCCTGCACGCCCATCTTTCGGAGACCCTGGCCGGGAGGGCCTCCCACCTGGTGCTCTGGCCCATGACCCGGCAGGAACAGCAGGGCCTGGGAAGGGCGGGGCTCTGGGGGGAACTCCTCCGCGCCTCCCCAAAGGACTGGCCCTCTCTCCTCCAGGAAGCGGAGGCCCTCCGGGAGGACTGGGGCACGGCGGTGGCCCGGGGGGGGTTCCCGGTACCCGCCCTCTACCTCAAGGACTGGGAGGAGCGCCAGCTTTGGTTCCGCGGCTACCTGCAGACCTACCTGGAGAGGGACGTGCCCGCCCTACGGGCGGTGGAGAACCTGCCCGAGCTCCGGAGGCTCCTCGAGGCCTTGGCCCTGCGCTC
>NZ_ATXJ01000050.1 GCF_000421625.1 Thermus islandicus DSM 21543
GGCCCAGCTTCTTGGGCAGGCGGGTCTGCCCATCACCCGGGTGTTGCGGGCGGTGGCGTGAGGTGAGTACGCAGGTGAATATCCGAAAAGGGGGTTACGCTTTTTTTGAAAGGAGGAGGAGATGAAACGGAAGTTGCTGCTGGGGGTGTTAGCCTTAGCGGCACTGGGCCTGGCTGCAGAACAGATGCGCGATATCTACAAAGGAACGCTCGAAGAGCGGGTAAATGCCCTGGCATCAATCCAGCCTGGCTTAGGCACGATCATGTTTGAGTATGGCAACCGTTTCACCAATGCCTACTACGCGGCCAAGAACGGAAACTGGGCCCTGGCTCAGTACGAACTCAAGGAGGCTCTAGAGATTCAGGAAGTAGGCGAGATTACCCGCCCTAAGCGTGCCGAGGCGCTCAAGAGCTTTGAGGAGGCCTATCTCGTTCCTCTACAGAAGGCCATTGAGGCCAAGGACTGGGAGGCTTTCCGCACCCGCTTTGAGGTAGCGGTTGCCGGTTGCAACGGCTGCCATGCCTCTGCGGGCTACCCCTTCATTCGCTATGTCCTTCCCCCAGCACCCATGCAGAACAACCTCGACTTCACCCTAAAAACGGACCCTATTCAGAAGTGAGAAGGGTCCGTAGCTCCTTCGGTGATTAGCAACTCAAACCTTGTAGACCTTACGATAACGCCGCCCCGCCCTCTCGCTGGGCGGGGTTTTCTCGCTTCCCGACGGCGCCTCCCGGGGGTCGGGGCATCCCTAATGCACTTCGCCAAAGGAACGTTTTGCGAAGCCTTTACTCCGGGAAAGCGGGGGTGGGGGGCTTTTCTCAGGGAGACCCTTCCCTACATGGCCTGAGAAGCGGGTAGGGAGGTGGTCTCCGTGGACCTCAAGGGCACCTCGCAAACCTGCGCTTCGTGCGGGGCCAGCGTTCCCAAGCCCCTCTCGGAGAGGCTCCACGTCTGCCCCTCTTGCGGACGCGCTGCCCAGGTAATCCTTCAGCAAGCCTGGAGCGGGCCTACGGGGGCGCTGACGAGCGGAACACCGTCAGCGCCGTGCCCGTACGAGGCTGACGGCTTCAGCCGTCCGTAGCGCACCCTTTCACCTCCCAATAGGTTTGTACGCTCGCGTGGCCCTCCCCTACCCGGAGGACAAGAAAGAGGAGTCGGCCGAGGGAAGGCAGGAGAGGCGGAAGGACACCCCAGCCTGGGTAGAATGTTTCCGTGGCTTGGTTGGGTGTGTCCTCGCCGTGGGGCTTTGAGGTGCGGGGAGAAGGCCTCGTCTGCAAGGTGAACGCCCGGGGGGTGCGGATAGAGAAGACCCACCCCTTGGCCGTCCCCGCCCTTTTCCTTCTTCTCCTCGTCCTCGTGGGGTTCGTGGCCCTTGCGGATAGGAGGTGGCTCTTTCTCCTTCTGCCCTTTACCCTCCCTTTCCTCTTGGCCTACCTTGTCGGCTTCCCCCGGCTCCGCAGGTGGCACGGGGCGGAGCACAAGGTGGGGGAGGCCCTCTTCCTAGTGGAGAAGGGGCTCCCCCCGGAGGAGGCCTGGAGGCGGGCGCCCATACTCTCCCCCGCCTGCGGCACCGTGGCCTTAGGGCTCAGCCTCCCCTTCTTCCCCTTGGGCCTGATCTGGCCTGTTGTCTTCCCCCTCGCTCCTGCGCTAGGCTTCCTCCTCCACGCAATGCTGCCCATGGACTCTCCCCTGAGGTTCCCTGGGCTTTTAGTGCAAAAGCTTTTCGTGGCGGAGCCTAGCCCCGTGGAGGAGGCCCGGGCGCGGGAGGCTTTCTTCAAGCTCCTGGAGGCCCTCGAGGGGAGAAGGGCGCCCGGGTAGGATGAAGGCATGCGGCTGCCCTTCCACCCTATCCTGCTGGACGGCTGGCAAGGCACCTCGATGGAGACCCTCCGCTTCGGCACGAGGCCTGTGGGCTGGATCAAAGCATGGAGGCTCTCTATGCACCCCATACGACGTACCCTTCCCTGGCTTATCGGCATAGGCTTGATCCTTCTAGCCACACCCTCAGGCGCAAACGGAAGCACAGGCGTGCGCTCCTGGATCTTCCAGCTCACGGGCTACCCCGCTTCTGGCCTCTATAGCCTAGGAGCCACCCACGCTGACCTCTTTGTGGTTGACCTGACCAAAGATGGAAAGACTCCCTGGAGCAAGCAAGACCTGCTCGCCCTTAAGGGAAGGGCTGTGCTGGCCTATATGGAAATAGGCGGGCTCGAGGACTATAGGGTGGAATACCCGCTGGTAAAAAACCAGGCCCCTGACCTTATCCTTAACGATGTGCCCAAATGGCCTGGGGAGTGGTACGTGAAATACTGGGACGAGCGCTGGTGGCACCTGGCCCTCAAACCCCGCCTGGATCAGGCCCTGGCCGCAGGGTTTACCGGGGTCTACCTAGACCTGGTAGACGCCTACGAGGGAATAGAGCTCCGCCTAGTACCGGGGGAGAACCGGAAAAGCCTCGCTCTAAAGATGGTGGATCTTCTCCTCCGCATCAGCGCCTACGCCAAGAGCTTCCGGAAGGCGTTCCTTATCTTCCCCCAGAATGCCCCCGAGCTAAGAACCCGAGCTGGGTATTTAGACGCCATAGATGGCATTGGCCTCGAGGAGCTTTTCATCAGGGCCACGAACCTACCCTGCACCGACGCCGAGTGTAAGGAACGCCTCAGCCACGCTCGGGCCATCCGAGATGCAGGGAAACTGGTCCTCACCGTAGACTACGCTACCCATCCCCAAAAGGTGCAAACCGCCTGCCGGAAGGCCCGAAGCGAGGGGTTTGTGCCTTACGTCACCACAGTGGGTCTAGACCGCCTCGGCGTGCTATGCCCGTAGGTTTCCCCTTCCCCCAGAAGCCCTCCGGACGCTTCAGGCCCTGTTGGGCTACAGGTTCAGCAGGGATATCTTGAGGACCTGGCCAGCCGGGAGAGCGCCATCCTCAACCAGTGGGAAGGGAAAGTGGAAAGCAGAATCCAGGCCCTCTTCCCCACATTCCGCACCCCCTTCACTCCAGCAGGTAATATCGCCCGGCCCCCAGAAGGCGCACCGCGGTCTCGTGATGGGGAGCCAGGTTGAGGAC
>NZ_ATXJ01000051.1 GCF_000421625.1 Thermus islandicus DSM 21543
CGGCGGAGCGGGACCTGACCCTCACGGTGAACGCCCCGCCCCCGCCCCCCAGCTTCACCCTCTCCCTGAACCCTACGAGCCTCACGGTGCAGCAGGGGTCTAGCAACACCACGACCCTCACCGTTACCCCCCAGAACGGCTTTACCGGGACGGTGGCCCTCTCCCTGGTGGCGGGGCAGGACCAGGTGCCCCAGGGCCTCACCCTCTCGCCCCCGAGCGTCCAGGTTTCCGGAGCGAACCCCGTGACCCAGACCCTGACCTTCTCTGCCCTCTCCTCCACCCCCACGGGCACCTACCGGCTCAAGGTGCGGGGCACGGCGCAAAACCTCACCAGGGAGGCGGACCTGACCGTGACCGTCAGCCCGCCCCCCAGCTTCGCCCTTTCCGACCCCAACCCCAACCCCCTCACGGTCCCCCAGGGCGGCACGGCCACCTTCCAGGTGACCCTCACCTCCCAGAACGGCTTCCAGGGGCAGGTCACGCTCAGCCTGGCCGACGGGCAGGACCCCCTGCCCCAGGGCCTCAGCCTCACCGCCACCAACCCCTCTCCCATCAGCCTCCAGGCCGGGGGGAGCGTGACCGTGACCGCCACCGTGCGCGCCGAGCAGGGGGTAGCGCCCAACACCTACCGCCTCAAGGTGCGGGCCCAGGGGGGAAGCCTGGTCCAAGAGAAACCCCTCACCGTTCAGGTGGTCCTGCCCCCGAGCTTTGACTTCTCCCTGGGCAAGTCCTCGGTGACCACTGCCCGCGACCCCTCGTTGAGGAGCTACAACTGGGTGGGCCTCACCTTCACCGCCCAGAACGGCTTCCAGGGACAAGTGAATCTTTCAATCGTTGATGACCAGGGCAACCCGGTGCCAGGGCTGAGCCTAGACCCGGCCAGCGTGAACGTGACGGGAAACCAGTACTTCGGCGTCTACGTGCTCGCGGACAATACCATCCCCCTCTTTGGCGCGGGTAAGGGGTACGCGGTGCGGCTCAGGGCGAGCTCGGGGAGCATCGTGCGGGAGCAGCCCCTCACCGTGGACGTGTGGACCCATATCGGGGTTGCCAACCTCAACTTTCAACGGGTGGCCTACGGCAACGGGATCTTCGTGGTGGCTGGGGAAAACGGCTACGACGGCTACAGCCGCATCTACGTTTATAACCCGCAGAACCGCAACTTCACCAAGGTCTACGAAGCCTCCTCCGTCGGCGGGCCATTGTGCGGTGGGCTCCGGGGTGTGACCTACGACCCCGTTCACCAAACCTGGGTGGCGGTGGGATCGTCTGGCACCATCCTGGTCTCCGCCGACAATGCCCAGACCTGGCAAATCGTCTCGGGGGCTAGGCCCTCCTCCTGCAACGACGCCATGCGTTTTGAGAAAGTGCGCTACCTTAACGACCGGCTCTGGGCGATGCCGCCATACCATGTTCTAAATAACACGATTTGGTTCTCGCAGGACGGAGGCTACACCTGGAACTCCTTGCCCATCCCAGTGCCCAGCGGGTATACACAGGTTGGCTTGCACGGCCTGACCTACGGAATGGGCAAGTACGTGGGAGTCGGGGTCCTTTTGACGACCTCTAACTCCCCCAGGCCAGCCCTATTTGTCTACGATGGCAGCACGTGGACCATAAGCGAGCTTAACACCCCCCAAGATCCTTGGGGCCAGCCGCTGATGCCTAACGAGATCCTTTATGTCCCCGACTGGGGCAAGTTCGTGATGGTAGGCGACAGCGGCCTTTTGGGCACCTCCAGCGATGGGGTGAACTGGAGCTTCCAGGTCTTCTCTGATGTGGGCGGCCTCGACGACCTGACCTACGGCAACGGGGTGGTGTTGGCGGGCAGCGGGGTCTTCCCTACAGTGCTTGTTTCTAGCGACGGGCAAAACTGGCGGCTCGTGGAGACTCATTGCCAAGACGCTACGGCCATGTCCGTAGCCTTCGGTAGCGGCATCTTTATCCATACCTCGGCCAACGGGGTGTGCGCGTCCCCTTGAAGGCGTGCTGGCGAAGCGGGGGCGGTCCACCCCGCCCCCGTTTTCTCCTGCTGAGGGTACAAAGACCCCTAGGGACCACCCGTTCCGGGTAGGGCAACGGAGGCGCGGAGCCCCTTGGGTACCCAGAGCGCCAGGGGGACGGTAGGCAGGAGGGCGTCCGCAGGCTGCCACGGGGGCTCGGGTCAAGGAAAAGTCGCTGCCTACCTTAGCGGAGGTTCTCCGGGGACCTACGCGCGCGAGGAAGCGGCCTGGACCTTCCCCGCCTCCCGAGCCTTGCCAGGTCGCGGTGTCCTGGCCTATCCTGCCGGGGAAAGAGGAGATGCGGCACAGGTGCCTCCACGAGATCGTCTGGAGGGCCTTCCCTCCCCTCACCCCTCCTCCCACCCCGGCAGCACCAGGCTTTTCATCCCCGTCCAGTAGGCCACCTTTTCCTTGGGGTGGCCTTCTTTGAGGAAGCGGCGGATGGCGCGCCAGCGTAGGCCGAGGACCAGGTCTATTCGTCTGCGGTCGGTCAGGCTTTCTTTGAGGCCGGCGAAGGCGGCGAACTCCTTGAGGACCCACTTAGCCTCGAGGAACCCCAAGGGCTTGCCCCGGTGCTTGCCTGGGGCGGGTTTGAGGAGGAGATGGGGGAAGGGGAGGGGCTGGTGGGAGGCGAGGAAGTCGCGCTGGGGGAGCCAGTCCAGGAGGACTTCTCGGGCGAAGGGGGGTAGGGGGACTTCCCGGAGCCTGGTGCCCCGGACCAGGAGGCTTTTTTCCCGCACGTCCTCCCTCCAGAGCTCCACCGCCTCCTTCACGGTGAGGCCCACCTCGCCCAGGAGGACGAGGAGGACGCGAAGGAGGGGTCGCCAGTAGGCGAGGGGATAGGCCTCGGCCTTGGCCAGGAGCTCCTGGTAGCGTGCCTCCGGCATGGCGCGGGAGGGGGCCACCGCGGGGAGCTCTTGCTTCAAGGGGAAGGC
>NZ_ATXJ01000052.1 GCF_000421625.1 Thermus islandicus DSM 21543
CCACCTTGAGCATGTCCATGGATCACCCCCGGTACCAGATACGGGCTGCGCCCGCAAGGGGAGATTTACCACGAAACGGAGATGTGGGTAAAGTCATTACAAACTCTTGACACGACCACCTCCCCCCTGCTACCCTGGGGCTAACCCGTAAGGGGGTGGAAGAAATGCACGAGAGGGGTTTACAACTTCCAAAGGTCGTAGGCCAGCAGCATGATTTCCTGATGGTTGCCATTGATACAGGCAATTTTATATTGGCTTACGAGGAGGACCTCGAAGAAGGATTAGGCTCGGAATACGAAAGGCTTTGGGTCGAAGACGTGCCCCTTGTCCTTGCCAGCGACGCTAGCGTTGTCCTACGCAGAGAGCGGTTCGGGGGAATACTCTACGGCTTTAAGAGGGGCATTTTTCTCAATTCGGACTATCCCCAATTACACCAGCGAAATCCCTCTAGCTGATGGCTCAGCGTCCCAGCATGGCTAAGGATTTAACTCCGCCCTCGGGTACCTTCTCCTTCTTCCTCCTCGCCTTCCTTCTAACCCTGACCGGCCAGGGCCTGGTGGTGGCGGGCCTATGGCGGTTCCTGGAAGCGGGAGCCTCGGGGCTACAAACTTCGGTCCTCACCCTGGTTCAAGCCTTAGCGAGCATCCTGACCCCCTTTCTCCTCCAATCCTGGCTTGAGACCAGGCCCCAAATGGTGCTCCGCCTCCTCGCCTTTGGCCTTGGGGTAGCGGCCCTCCTCGCCCTGGGAAGCCCTGGCCTTAGCACCTTTCTTCTCCTTTACGCCGCCTTGCTCGCCCTCTTCCTCTTCCTTACGGCTGCTCTGGCCATCTACGGCGTTTTACTGGGAAGCGCCCTGCCCCGCCTCTTCCCTAAGGAGGCCCTGTCCCAGGCCAACGCCCGCTGGGAAATGGCCAATACCTTGGGCCTGGTCCTGGCCCCCCTCATAGGGGGCTTTGCCGTGGACCGCCTGGGGCCCTACGCCCTTCCCCTCTTCGCCCTTCCTCTGGGGGTGGCCCTGGTCCTCCTCCTGGGCCTGAAGGCCCCTCCTCCCCTAGGCCCTTCCGAAGGGAGGCGGAAGGCCTTTGGGGGTGTACCCTTGGGTGTTCTCCTCCCCGTTGCTCTACCTGCCCTTCTCCCTGCCCTGGCCCTCACGGGGGGCGGGGTCCTCACCGCTCTTCTCTTCCACGACCTCAAGCGGCCCGAGGGGCTAGGTATCGCCTGGGCGGGCTTTAGCCTGGGGGGCTTCCTTGTGGCCCAGGCCCTTACCCGCGTCTCCCTCCCCCCGGTCCTTGGCCTCCTCGGGGGGCTTGGCCTCCTGGGCCTGGGCAACCTGGGGAACGGCCTCCTCCCTTACCCCCACCTCCTCCTCGGGTCTTTGGTCTCGGGGGCGGGGGTTTCCGTGGCCCGGATCGCCTTCCGGACCTTCCTCCAGCGGCTTGCCCCCCCGGAGACCCTGGTGGGCCTCTTTGCCTACGTCAACGTCCTCACCCAGACGGCCCGGGTCCTGGGCTCCCCCTTGGGCGGGGGGCTTGGGGACCTCCTGGGGCCCAGGGGGGCCTTCGTGGCCTTTGGGAGCGTTTTCCTCCTGGCCTCCCTTCTCTTTCCCCCTCTCCTCCGCCTCTCCCAAAGGGTTCTCTCCCCATCGCGGTGACGCCGAGGGGCGTGGGTGAGGCCCTCCTGGGCTCCACGGGCGGTATTCCCCTGCTGCTACTCTGGGGCTAACCCGTAAGGGGGTGAATGGCGATGCTCAAGGAGGTGCAAGAGGTCAGGGTCGGCGGCCGGACGCGGCGGGTGTACGTGCGCCCCTTTGCCATGCCTGCTCCATTACAGGTGGGGTCATCTGGATGGTGGAAGGGTTCGCTCTAGAGGCTTGAACCCGGTCTGGAAACTGGCCTTTCTTTCCGAGGCCCTGGGCGACCTGGGGGCCGCCCTGGGCTTCAGCGCCTTGAGCCTGGAGGTGGCCCGCACGGGGGAGGCCTTCTGGGTAGGCCTCTTCGCTGCCCTCGGGTACTTCACCCTAGGCCCTTTGCTCCTCCTGAGCCCCCGGCTGGACCGGGGAGACCCGGTGAGGGCCCTCCTCCTCCTGGCCCTTCCGTTCCCTCCTTTCCTCGCGGGGGGCCTGCTCTATGGGTTTGCCGTCGGGGTCACGGGCGTCCACCTGCGGGCCGTGCGGGGGTGGTTGCTGCCCGAGGAGGCCCTGGCGGGGAGCCTGGCCGCCCTGCGGGCCCTGATCTACGGGGCGGGCGCCTTAGGGGGAACCCTCTCGGGGGTCCTGGGGGGGATCGGCGTGACCCTGCCCTTGCGGGTGGCCCTGGCCTCCTTCCTGGCCTTCTACCTCTTCGCCCTTGGCCCGCTCCATCCCAGGCGCCTGGAGGAGGTAGAGGCCATGGGGAGAGCCTCCTAGCCGGTGCGAAGAGGGCTTGGTCTTATCGCTAAGCTTGTTTCCCGCAAGGCTGACCCTCCCCTGAGGCCCGGGTGGACCGGCCCTACCCATGGGGGTAGGGGGTAACACTACCTTGGAAGGGCGCAGATGGGCGGAGGGGGAACGGAGTCTCGGGAAAACGGCGGGAGGATTCCTGAGCCGCTTTGGCGTGGGGGTTTGGGCGTATCCCCTCAGTTTGTGGTGGTCCCACATTCCGCACCCCCTTCACTCCAGCAGGTAATATCGCCCGGCCCCCAGGAGGCGCGCCGCGGTCTCGTGATGGGGAGCCAGGTTGAGGACGAACCACCTGCCCCCCAGCTCCACCAGTCGGACCCACATAAAGAGTTGAAACACCCAGCGCAAGGTGGGCTTGGCTGTGGGTCTCCCCTTTTGATCCGGCAGGCTGGACCCCGTCCCCTCCAG
>NZ_ATXJ01000053.1 GCF_000421625.1 Thermus islandicus DSM 21543
ACCAGGATGAGGGCCAGAAGACCCCAAAGGGGGTACTGCCGGTTGCGAGCCCGAGGGTCTGGGACCTGGGATAGGGCTTCACGCAGGGTCATGCCCCTCTTTACTCCAGGAGCCGCATATAGGTCAAGTCTGGGGGTTTCCCTCGTAGTTTGAACCCACCCTCCCGCGGAATCTCGGGTACCTCCTCTCCCCCCGCCCCTCCGCGTAAGGACGGGCTACCCCCTCCAGCTCCAACCCCAGGGAGGAGGCCAAGCCCCGAAGACCCCGGGACCCCAGTCCACCAAGAGCTTCCGCACCCGGGGCCACAAGGAGAGGTCCATCCCCAAAAGCAAGGCCTGCCCGCCCCACGTGTTGTGCTCGTTGCCCAAGTGGCCGGGGTGAACACGGCCGCTACGGGGAGTCCAGCGCCTGCGGGCCTGCCAGCTCCACCACCCGGTCGAAGCGGCCGTGCAGCGTCTCATCCCCGTGCAGTACCACGACCAGGGCCTTTCCTGCGGTCCGGCGCAGGATGAGCTCGAGCACCCCCTCCCGGCTCTCAGAGTCCAAGTTGGCCAGGGGCTCGTCCAGAAGGTAGAGGTCGGCCTCTTCGCAAAGCAGCGCGCCGATGGCGGCCCTCTGCCGCTGCCCCGAGGACAGGGCCTCCGGGCGGCGGTCCTCCAGGCCCTCCAGCCCCAGTTCCCGGCGGATCCCAGCGTCGGGAACCAGCTCGCGTACCGTCAAGGGCGGCAGCTCGGGGGGAGCGGTGAGCGCGGCCACCCGCGCGGGCCGCACCACCTCGCCCTCCTTTGGGGCCAGATACCCCGCGAGCACGTGGAGGAGGGTGCTCTTGCCCGCGCCGTTGGGGCCTACGAGCAGTAGGCGCTCGCCTGGGCGGATTTCCACCCGCGGTAGCTCCAGCAAGGCCCCGCCCGCGTAGGCCACCCTCACCCCCTGGAGTCGGGCTTCGGCGGCCAGCCGCGCATAGGGTTCGGGTGCGGAGGAGAGCAGCCCTTGGACGCGCTCGAGGACCTGCGCGTGGCGGTGGAACTCGGGCACCCTGCGCAGCAGGGAAAAGGTGTTTTCCACCGCACGCCAGAAGGCGTTGACGAAGGCCAAATATCCGCCGAAGCTCAGCACGCGGACCAGGACGAAGTAGCCGCCCACGACCAGTGCGAGCGTGTTGGCCAGGTTCATGAACACGCCGCTCCAGGCCTGTTGGGCCTCCACCAGCCGTTGACTGCGGTAGGTGCCTTCGAGGTAGGCGCTCAGGGCCTCCCGGTTAGCGGCCAGAGTCGGGCTGAGAAGACGGGGTAGGCCGCGTAGAGCCCGGAAGGCCTTGAGCGATTGGGAGAGGACCTCGAGGTAGCGGGCCTCCGCCTCCCGCTCGTCCGTGACAGCCCGGCGGATCCTCGTCCCGACCCGCTGCGCGACCCACAATAGCGGCGGGACCAGTATCGCCAGGGCCAGGGTAGCCTGCCACGACAGGTACAGCAGCACCCCCAGGAAGGCCAGGGTCGCCAGGGCCTGGCGGGCCACGGCAACCAAGAGGGAAACCGCAGGGGCCAGCCCCTCGAGGACGTCCTGGTGAACCCGGCTCACAAAGGCCCCGGCTCCCTCGCGGCTGAAGTCTTGCCAGTCAAGGCGGAGGGCCTGGGCTAGCAGCCGCCCCTCCACCTCGAGCACCACCCGGTTGACGAAGGCCCTCTGCCAGAGCGAGAGGGCCCAGAACAGAGCAACCAGGCCCAGTCCCACGGCGAGGTAGGCGAGCCCCAGGAGCCCGAAGCGCCGGAAGTCTTGCGTGACCACCGCCTCGTCGAAGAGCCACTTGAGCATTAACGGGTGGAGCAGGGCCTCGGCCGCGCTCGCCAGGCTGCTAACCGCCAGCAGGCGCAGAAACTCGCCTCTGCGCCCCTCCAGGAGGGTCCATAACGTCTTCATTGGGCATCACCTCGTCCAGCATAAAGTCGGCGGGGCCGGGGCTCGCCACCCGGTGCAGCACCCGCAGAACCCCAGCGCAACCGGTTGCGAAGTCGCAGGAGACCCGCAGCAGGCCCTCGCCGGGGACGGCCAACCCCTCCAGGGTTCGCCCCTGGGGTAGGAGGCTGGTGCCTGCGCGCGGCTCGAAGAGGGTGGCCGGGCCTGCTCGAGCCATCCGTAGCGCAGCAGCACCTTAGCCACCCCCGCGCTTCCAACCTCGACATAGGGCTCGAGGGTGCCCTTGTAGCGGAAGCCCATCGTGCCGGGTCCCGTCCGCTCGGCCTGGGCCAGGGTGGTCTGGAGGCGCAGGGCCAGGACCTCCACCCGCTTGACCTGGGCGCTTTTCCCCTTGCCGCTTCCCCGCAGGTGCTTCCCGTCCACCACCAGGACCTCCCCAAGGACCGCCTCGGGGAAGACCTGGAGGAGGGCCGCCTGGAGCTTCTCAGGATCCAGGCGCTGAAGGAGAAGGGTGATGGCGGTGTGGCCCGGGGACTTGCGCAGGCCGAGGTGGGGTAGAAGATGGGGGTTGGCGCGGGCGAAGCGTTCCACGCCCCTCAGGGAGTCCACGCGGGAAAGGAAAGCCACCAGGATGAGGGCCAGAAGACCCCAAAGGGGGTACTGCCGGT
>NZ_ATXJ01000054.1 GCF_000421625.1 Thermus islandicus DSM 21543
CTCTTCCGCCTCAACACCCGCTACGCCGACGGGGCCATAGAGAAGGCAAAAGCGGTCCTGGACTCCGCCCTGGAGCTCGGAAGGGACCCCCGCAAGGTGGTCTTCGGCGGAAGAGGGCTCTTCGAGCAGCTCAAGCGGAAGCACCTCTCGGGCAAGGGCCGGGAGCGGCTCAAGAGGGAGTGGAAGGAGAAGAGGCAAGGGCTCCTCTACACCCAGGGGGACAAGGCCAAGGGGGGCAACCCCCACTTCAAGCTCCAGGCGAAAGGCGGCGCCCTCAAGGTGTTCTCCTGACGGAGAAGCAGCTGGCTCCTCGTCCACCTTGGGGAAGAGAAGCTCTTCGCCCGGGCCCTGGTGAAGACCTCCCACTCCCAGCTCAAAGCCCTTCTGGGGAGGGTCTATTCCTCCTCCCCTCCACACCAGAGCGAACGGGGTTCCCGGGATAGACGTGAACAGCGACCCCGGACCAGGCACCCCACAAGCTGCCGCACCGGACTGTAGGGATGAGGCGGCACGGGCTTCGGTAGCGCCTCAAAATCGGCCTTGGGACCAGGCTTCCCCGAGCAAGCGCCCCGCTCTTGGCGCTGAAGGGGCCCGGTGGCTCGAGGCCAAGAGGAGAGGTTGCCCTCCCTCAAGCGCCCCATGCCTGCCCCTCAAGGTGGGGCCCTCCCAGTCCCAGCCCCTCTAAGTCCATCACCTCCGCCAAGGGGGTCCAGGCCGCCTCCCCTTCCCGCAGGCGCAAGAGGAGGCGGGGGTTGGGCAAATACCGCCCCCGGCGCACCCTGAGGAAGAGCCTTCGGGCAGGACGGTAGTCGCTATTCACCTCGCTCCTGGCCAGGACCGCTCCCAGGTAGGCCCTCCGCTCCTCCAAGGTCTCCTTACGGGCCAAGGTGGCGGGCAGAAGGGCGGGAGGCAGGCGGCCCAGGCTTTCCGTCAGGTGGTGGGCCGTGACCCCCTCCAGCAAAAGGGGCCCCCGCAGGCGCACTTGCGGGAGGGCCAGGGCCTTGAGGCTGGCCAGGGCCGCCAGGAAGGCCCAGTACTCCGCCATCCGGGGGTAAAGGCGCACCAGGTGCCCCTCGGCCTGGACGTCCAAGGCCGTGGGCGCCAGGAGGTCGGCCACCAGGGGAAAGCGCTCGCGGGCAAAGGTCTCCTCCTCAAGGGCCCGCTCCAGGGCGTGGAGGAAGGGGGTGTAGCCGAAGGGGTCGCGGGCTTCGGGGTCGGCCCCCTGGGCCAGGAGGGCCTCGAGGAACTCCCGGTTTCCCGCCCGGGCCGCCAGCATCAGGGGGGTGAGGCCCAAGGGGGTGCGGAAGTCGGGTCCGAAGTCCTTCACCTGGTTAGCCAAAGCGGACATTTCTGCACGCCGACCCCCCACCAGGATGAGGGTCTTGGCCTGCCTTCCACCTCTCCCACGGTCCCATGGTCAGCGGAGCTAGGTGCAGGACGGGCTTGAGGGGGGAAGGATCCCTTGGCACCTCGCGCCCGAGGAGAGGAAGGAAGGCGCCTACTTTCAGGACCCGCCAGGGATGGGTGCCGAAAGCGCTCCTTCCGTCGGTAGACCCCTTTCGGCTCCTTGGCGAACCCTGAAAGCTTGCCCTCTGGCCCCTCCGGGGACCAGGAAGGCTCGAAAGAAGGGAAAGAGCGGCTTTGGCCTTCCCGATTTCTCGGGAAAGCCTCCGCCTGAGATAGGGGTTCCCCTCGGCCCTTTTGAGCTTCTCTAGCTCCTGGAGGTGGGCTTGGTAGAACCCCTCGGCGTGGGCGAGGAAGGATTCGTCTTGGAGAAGGGCTTCGTAGCCCTTGGGGAGCTTCTCCTCAAGGCCAAGGGCCCGCCTTCCTATGACGAAAGCGGCGGCGATGTCCTTGGAGAGATGGAGCTGCGGGGCGTACTTGAGCATCCCTATCGTGGAGGTGTCCTGGGGGTTCACCTCCAGGACCTCCACGCCCCGCTTACGAGCGAGGGAGTGGATCTTCTCCAGAAGGGAGCGGTAGGCGAAGCGGTGCTGCTTCTTGCGGAAGTTCCGCCCCGAGCCGTCGCCCCTCTTGGACTTCCTGAGGTGTTTGAGCCTCTCGGTGGCGAGGGCGACCCCATGTTCTTCGGCTATCGCCACCACCTGGTGGGCGATTTTCCAGAGCGCCAGCTCTTTGGCCCCCTTGTTGGGAGCATGGTCCACCTCCTCCAGGGAGAGGGTAAGATGGCGCCTCAGGTTCCCGTCGGGAGAGACCACGGCAAGGGCCAGGTGGTAGGGGTCCGCGTTCACGTCTATCCCGAGAACCCCGTTCGCCTTGGTGTGGACGGGGGAAGGAAGCTCCTCTCCCCAGGAGAAGTGGGCGTAGACCTTGCCTTCCCGCAGGGTGAGCTCGGTGTTGTAGGGGAGCCCCGTGTGAATCCTCTCCAGGAGGGCTTTGAGCTGGGGGTGGGAGGTCTTCACCAGGGCGTAGGCGTACTTCTTTTCCTCGGTTCCTAGGTGGATCCGGAGCCACAGCGCGCCGTCCCTGACCTCAACGCGGAG
>NZ_ATXJ01000055.1 GCF_000421625.1 Thermus islandicus DSM 21543
TGCCGAAGCCCCCGATCCGCCTGCCCCGCTCGTCATAAAGGTCCAGGTAGTTGCCCCTGCGCCGCACCGAAGCGATGGGCATATCCTTCACCTCCTCTTTGTACTCCGCCACCAGGAGCTGCCAGTAGCCGCCCACCACCAGCCGGTCCTTCCCGTAGTCCATCCCCAAAATGAGCCCCCGCGGCGCGGTGAGGACGGGCATCCAGCGCTTCAGGTCCTTGGAGGCCAGGACGACCCCCTGGGCGGCCATCACCAGGTACCACCCGTTCCCGTAGGTGGCCTCGTTCAGGTCCCACTCCAGGTCTCGGCCCACTCTGTAGTGCTTCCAGTGCCTCCCGTCCTTGGAGACCATGAGGGTACCGGCGTTCCCCGCCGCCAGGAAGCCCGCCTCCGTGTACTTCACGCTGTTCATGCGGGCCGGGGCATGGATCACCTCCCACTTCCTCGTGTCCCGGGAAACCAGGAGGCGGAAGGGGGCGGTGGCCACGAAAACCCCGGCGCCGAAGGCCACGCCCGTCACCTGGCCTCCAATCAAGCCCCCCGAGACCTCGGGGCCAACGGACCCGTCCCTCCACTCCCCTCCCGCCTGCGCCAAGCCGGGGTGGGCGAGGAGGGCGAGCCCCGCGAAGAGGCCTAACCCCACTTTCCCTAGCCTCCGTGGAGCTTCCATGGGGCGAGGATAGGCCGGGCGGGACGGGGAGTACAAGCCGGGTTTCGCAAAGCTCGTACATGTTGCAAACTATTGGGGCCTGGATTATGCTGGGGGCCATGGGGGAAAGGGGGATCCAAGAGGAGGTCGGGGGATGGGAAGGGGGGAAGCCTGGCCGGCCGCCTTCCCTCCTTGCCCCCCTCGCCCTGGAGGAGCTCTTCGACGAGGCCTTGTTGCGGGGGCTCGGCCTGCGGCGGGGGGGCGTCCTCTTCCAGGGCCTCTTGCTGCTTCGCCTGGCCCTCGAGGCCCACAAGAACGGGGCGGAGCTCCGCTGGAACACCGCGGAGGACCTCAAAGATAGCCTCCTTGACTTTTTGAACAAGGGGGAAAACGCGCATCGGCTCCTCGCCGCCTTGGGTTCGGGGGAGAAGGCCCTCCTTGGGGTTTCCAAGGGGCCTAGCCCCGAGAAGGCCCTGAGGCGGGCGGTGGAGGCCCTCCACGTCCACTACCACCCCCGGGACCTGGTCCTCAGGCTCCTGAAGCGCCTGGACTCCCGCCTCCGCCCTCCCGATTCCCTGCTGCCCCTCCTCAAGGCCTGCAACCCCGAGGCCTGGGCCGCGGCCACCCCCTTGGTGGGGGCCTTCCTGGGCGTCTTCGCCCTGTTGGCGCGCTCCTACGGCCTGCCGGCCCTGATCTTTGAGCAGGCCCTGGCCCCCTGCTTCGTCTTCGCCTTCTTGCGGGGCGCAGGAAATGTGGGGAGGCCCTTTCGGGAGGTGCCCCCCCTGACCCTGGACAAGAAGGCCCTGGGGCTTCGCTACCCAGAGGAGTGCTGGGTGGCCCGGATCCAGCCGGGGAAGGACGGACCGGGGGAGCTCTACGAGAGGTGCTCCTGCCTATCGGAAAAGGACTGCGACCCCAGTATTCCCTCCCCCTCCTTAGAGAAGGCCCTCCCGGGGTGGTACCGGGCCCTGGGGGCCTGGGCCCAAGGGGTGTGCGGGGAGGGCTGCTTCCCCCACGAGGGGTACGATTGGGACCTGGTGGCGGAATACCGCCATGCCCTATGGGAGGCCCTGGCCTCTTCCGGGAAAGGAGGCGCGGCGTGAGGCCCACCCGCCCCTTCCGGGAGCTCCTTCAGGAGGCCCTGGCCCTGGCTTTGGAGGGGCAGGTGGAGGCCCTCGGCCAGGCCTTCCGGGAGGAAGCCGAGCGGCACGCCAATCTGGGCCCCAGGGGGGAAGACCCCGTGGCCCAGGCCCTGGCCCTGGGGCGGCAGGCCCTCCTTCACCTGGCGCGGGGAGAGCGGGAGGAGGTGTGCCGAAAGCTCTCCCAAGCCCTGGAGCGCCACCCCTCCCTGGGAGGGGGCCTCGCCTGGGAGCTGGCCGAGGCCCTCTGCGAGGAGGAGAAGCTCCTTCCCCTTCGGCAACGCCTGGCTTCCCTGAGGGCGATCCCCCCCGAGGCCAGGCTCTTGGCCTTCCTGGACCGCCTGCCGCCGGAGTTCTGGGTGGAGGTCCTGAGGGGGGCGCCCAGAACCGCTTCCTCCGGAAAGCAAGAAGGGGCGAAGGCCGAGGCCCCATCCCGCCGCCGCTTCCCCACCCCCAGGCCCCTAAGGGTCCGCTTGGTCTACCGGCCCCTGCCCCGCAAAGGGCCCCCAGGGGAGGAAGGGGTAAAGGAGGGGA
>NZ_ATXJ01000056.1 GCF_000421625.1 Thermus islandicus DSM 21543
GAGAACCTCTTTCCTGAAGCGCGCTTCGGGTGCACTGCGCAGGTAAAGCCCCACCGCCACCACCTCCTTCACCCCGCCCCAAAGATCCTCGCTCAGCCGATCCAGGTCCTCCAGGGGAGCGAAGGGGTCTTCCCCCTCTTCCCCAGGCCCCCGCTCCCGAAGGGCCCGGAGGCGCTCCCGGAGAGGCCTTTCCGGGAAAAAGCGGCGCCGCTCCCGGGGATAAAGGCGGTCCATCTGGGCCTCGCTCACCAGGTAGACGGGGATACGGGTGGCCAGGTCCATGAGGGGAGCGTCCATGCGCTCGTAGAGCTCCTCACGGGTGAAGTCCAACTTCTCCCCTTCGGGAGAGCCTAGGTTGTGGACCGTGATGGGTAGGGTTCCTTTCAACGCTACCTCCTTTCTCTTTCCCAGAGTAGCCCCCATCTCGTTTCAGGTGAAGGTGGGTTTCGCAAAAAGTGCACCTTTTTCATAAAAGCAGGACCTCCCCCTCCCGGTAAAGCTCCCGCCACCGCTCGGGCCGCTCGGTGTGGACGGGAAGGAGGTAGCGCGGCCGTAGGCGCCGCACCGCCTCCAGGAGGTCGGGCTCGGGGGCGTGGCCGGAGGTGTGGAAGGGGTTCTCCACCCCGGCGGGGTCCCGGGGCAGCTTGGCCAGGCCCTCGGGGAGGAGGCGGAAGTCCAGCCGCCCCAGCCAGGCCAGGAGGACCTCCAGGTCCAGGATCTGCTCCTGGTCGGCCCAGTAGGAGTTGGTGAAGAGGTAGGCCCCCCGCCTCGCCTTCCCGCCCAGGGCGGCCTCCAGGAGGCGCAGGTCCAGGAGGCGGTTCACCTCGTAGAAGCCCAAGGCCAGGAGGTAGGCCCCGGGGTCCTGGGCCACCTCCTTCAGGGCAACCCACTGGAGGCCGGCCTCGTCCTGGAGCGCCTTCTCCCACGCCCCCGTGCGGTTTTTCTCCTCCTTGAGCACCATTACCTCCTGGAGGACCCCTTTCCAGGGGTCGGGCTCGGCCTCCGCCAGGCCGAAGAGGAGGTAAGCGTCCTTGGGGGTGACCACCAGCTTCCGCCCCACGTCCCGCGCCACCTCCAGGCAGGAGAGGAGGCGCTCCAGGTTGCGGGGGGCGAAGTCCACCACCACCGGGCACCCTTCCCACTGGGCCACCTCGCGGTGGAGGGCCTCCTTCACCTCCCCTTCGGTGCGGGCGCGGCGCGCCTCCCCGAGCCGGGTCCCCTCCACCACCAGGAGGAAGACCTCGAGGCTTTCCAGGCTCCCGAGGAAGGCCTCCGTCCTGGCGCCCCAGCGCCCGTGCCGCCTCAGGTCCCCCGTGTAGACCACCCGCCCCTCGGGGGTCTCCACGGCGAAGGCGGCCGCCCCGGGCACCGAGTGGTCCACGGGGAAGGCCTCCACCCGAAAGGGCCCCAAGGGGAGGGGCGCCCGGGCCTCCTCCCAGGGGTGGCCCTGCAGCTTTTTGCCGCTCGGGGAGCGCTCGTGGAACTTCCCAAGGGCTCCCAGCACCCGGTAGGGGCGGCGGAGGTACAGCGTGCGGTCCCCGTCCAAGAGGCCCCCCTTGTCTGGGTTCGGACGCCTTGGGGTCAGGTAGGCGGCCTCCCCGTCCACCCCCACCTGGGCCGTGTCCTGCATGGCCTTGACCAGGGCGGCGGTGGCCGCGGTGGCCACCACGGGGAGGTCCTGCCGCAGGTAGCCCACCGCCCCGGTGTGGTCCAGATGGGCGTGGGAGAGGAGGAGGGCGAGGACCTTCTCCCCGGAGGGGAGGTCCCCGCCGAGCAGGTTCCGCTCCAGGTCGGAGGGGAAGAGGGTGTCCTCTGGGCCTTGCCGGTAGAGGCCGGGGAGGGGGGGCAGGAGGCCCAGGTAGAGGAGGTCGCGCAGGCCGAGGCTCGCGGTGCGGGGGGAGAGGAACTCGGTGAAGTAGGCGCTCCACCTGGCGAAGGGCCGGCCGAAATCCAGGAGGAGGGCCCCCTCCTCGGCCTCCAGGAGGAGCTGGTTGCCCCCGATCTCCCCCCAGCCGCCAAAGACGTGCACCCTTAGGCCGCCGAGGTCAAAGCGGCGCACCCTGCCCTCCCTAGGCGGGGCGGGTGCCCTTGACCCGGCCCCGGGCGTCGTAGTGGTAGACCATCCGCCCCCTGCGGACGATCACCGTGTCGGCGGTCCAGCCCAGGAGCTCGTCCTGGCTGGAGATGCCGAAGCCCCCGATCCGCCTGCCCCGCTCGTCATA
>NZ_ATXJ01000057.1 GCF_000421625.1 Thermus islandicus DSM 21543
GGGGGAAAGGGGCAGAAAAGGGGGGTGCGGTTGGGGAGGGTGGGGTATGATGAGGGGGAGGATGAATGGGGGACTTGGGCTGGAAGTCTGGGACCACCCGGAAGAACGCAAGCGGGTGGTGGGCCAGGCCCTGGAGCGCTGGGACGAAGAGACCCTGAAGCAGGCCTACTGGGCCTACCTGGTCCGCCACCGCAAGAAGCCCGACCAGGGCGCCCCACTCTACCTGGGGTACTGGGTCCGCTGGCTCGCCTTGAAGGGGCGGCGCTGGCCCCACCTCGAGGCCTCCGACCTCAAAGCCTTCCTCCTAGAGGCCAAGGAGAAGGGCTTCCCCGGCAGCGGGCGAGGACCCCTCGCCTGGAGCACGGTGGAGCGGGCGCGGGCCAGCCTGCGCCACCTCTTCCCCTTCCTGGACTGGGCAGGCCACCCCATGCCCCCCCATGTGGCCTTCCCCTTGAAGCAAGAGCTCCCCGCGGTGGCCCCCTCCCGCGCCATGCCGGAGGCACGCTACCAGGAGCTCCTGGCCAAGGCCGAGGCCTACCCCCTCGCCTACTGGCGTCCCCTCCTCAAGGTCCTCCTGGTCCTCCTGGGGGAGGTGGGCCTCACGGTGAAGGAGGTGGCGGACCTCTGGAAGGAGGACGTGCGGGAGAAGAGCCTACTGGTGCGGGGGACCAAGCTCCGGGAGGTCCCCCTCTCCCCCTTCGCCCGGGAGGTCCTCTCGGACTGGCTCCCCCAGAGGGAGTTCCTGGCGGGGCACCAACCCCTCCCCTACCCCCATCTCCTCCTCAAGCCCGCCCCCGGGAAGAACCGGGGGAAGCCCCTGGGCCTGGAGGAGGCCAAGTGGATCCTCACCGAGTTCGCCGACTTCGCCGGGGTGAAGGCGGAGGGGAAGAGGCGGGCCGACCTCGCCCTCCCCTTGCGCTGGCGGGCCATCCGCAGGTTCCTCAAGGAGGGCCACCCCAGGGAGAAGGTGGCCTACTGGACCGGGATGAAAAGCCTCGTGGTGCCGGAGTGGGGGGAGGAGGGGTGAGGGGTGGGGGAGATCCTCACCCGCAACTCTCCCCCACCCCCGCCGAGCCAGCTAGCGCAGAGTCGGGAACTTTGCCTTGTTGAAGCTGTACCGCTCTACCCCCCGTCCCCGAGAAATGAGGACGTCAAAGGACTCGGCCCGGGTGACCGCCGCCCGCAGGTTGCCAGGGAGGCTGTTGTAGTTGGTGGACAGGACGAAGTAGCCATCGTAAACCGATGGCTTGGAGTTGCTCTGCGGGATACTCAGGACACCCTTACTCCACTTATTTAGGGTCGCCGGAAGCCTGCCAAGCTCTTTGCCTTCGGCATCATAGAAAACCATTGAGATCCCCTGGAAGAGAGCGTCAGGGTCGCTATAGCTCTTAAGCCGGGGATCAAACACGTAGAGCAGAACGTCCAAAACGGGAATCACTTCCGGCTTTGCCTCGGTCTTCTGGGCGTAGGCCTTGCACACGTTATAGACACTTCCCCAGGAGCTTTGGAAGGTCACATCCCCGTTGGCCCCGCTGACCGTGGCCTCGCCTGGGTTAGATTCCTTGGAACCCGCCATCCCGGCGGCGTACCCAGCATCGCACGCCTCCTTGCGGGCCTCTTCGCTGGGCGAGAACAGGGGGTACACCCAGCCAGCCACCACGGGTTGGGAGGGCGTGGGTTCCGTCCTACCGGGCTGGGTAGCCGAGCCCCCGCCCAGGGCCTCGGAGCCCGAGGTCATGGTGGGAGCGCAAGCCCCCAAAGCCAGCAAGAGGGCCAACAAGAGGGAAGACCGCCACATTCGTCCACTTTTTCCAAGCATCATACCTCTCCCATAGTAGCACAGGTTGCCACGCCTGGGCCCAAGAGGTCGTGTCAAGAGTTATGTGTAGTTATCCCCCCTTTCGGATATTCAATGCATACCCCCTTGACAAGCCAAAGGAAAAGGGGGCGCTTGGTGAGCTGTGGAAGCACACCAGACGCCCCCTTCCATCCTACCCCTGCCCCTGGAGGAACTGGTCCCCCTGCTCCAGGCATGGCTCCAAGCCCGCTTGCCAGAAGGGGAGAGAAAACCCGGCAGGCCCAGGACCTTCTCCGACCTCAGCCTCTTTCTCTTCCACCTGGTCCGCGCCCTCCTGGGCTTCTCCAGCGAACGCATGCGCCGGGAACTGGCCCGCAACCCTAGGCTCCGCAAGCGCCTCGGTCTAGAGCGCGTTCCCTC
>NZ_ATXJ01000058.1 GCF_000421625.1 Thermus islandicus DSM 21543
CCGGGGGTGGTGCCCCCCCGCCGCAGGCCGCAAGGAGGAGGACGAGGCCTGCCAGAAGACCGTACCGCGTACCCTTACGCATACCGCCTCCCTTCCGAGACCCCTAGGGTCCTTACCTCCATCCTCCTCAGGGGGGCTTACAAAAACCTTAAACGGGGTGGGGGAGCGTGCCCCCATGCAGACCGCCCCAAGGCCATCGGCAGGCTAGGGGCTTCGCCCCTGGCGTTTGCCGGGTCCTAGGGGGAGGCTCGGTTTGGCCTTGGGGGGGATGGAGGGGGCGCCGGGGCAAAAGGGAAGGGCCGTTCCCGGGAGGCTTAGGGTACAATAGGCTTGGGTGGGACAATGGGTCGGCAGCTAGTCCTTTGGGGTTCCCTGGGGCTTCTCCTCGCCCTCTCGGGGTGCTCAGGCTCGCTCATGTACTCCCAGTACTGGAGCCTGAAAGTGGCCCCCTCGGTCCTCCCCCTCTTTCAGGGGGGAAGGGAAAGCGTCATTCTCTACGTGGGTGGGCAGGTACCCCCCGGGGGACAAGAACCGGTTCCGCTACGAGGGCCTTCCCCAGGGAGTGAGCTTCGCCGGGCCCCCTCCCACGGACACGGAACTCTTGCCCGGATACGCCTTTGAGCTCCATTTCCAGGCGGAACCCGGAGCCCCCTTGGGAGTCTACGGGGTTACCTTCTACGCGGATCCCCTTTCCTCTCTTCCCACGGCCCAGTTTCCCTTCCGCATGCCCATAGAACCTTCCCCCACCAGCCCGCCCCGGCTCTTTATGGCGAACGCCTTTGGCGCTAACCCCTGCTCCGCTAGCCCCCTCAAGGTGCGGGCCGAAGGGCCGGTGACGGAGGTCCGCCTCCGGTTCAACTGGGCCGACAGGGGACAAAGCCTTCTCCAGGGGGACACCTTCGCCCTAGGCTCGGCCACCACGGTGGAGCCGGGGTCTCCTACCCTTAACCTCAACCCTGAGGTGGGTGTGGTGGCCAAGCCCAAGTTCTGGCAAGGCTTCTACGAGATCCGGTTCTCGGGAACCCCTGGTCGCCTCCACCTCTTCTGCGAGGGCGGGGGACAGGAGGCGGTCTACCTCCCAAGCCCCGGGGAGTTCCTCGTGGCCTACCCTTCCCCCAGCCAGGGGGGAGCTTTAGCCCTAGCCAGGATAGGGCCTTAAGGTGTTTTTCCCAGGGAGGCCCACGGCCCATGGGTTGCTCTACATGCCTCCTCCTCTTCGCTCCGAGCGTCAGCGAAGCGAACCTGCGGACGCCAAGCCCTGGGCGCCTAAGACCGAACCCGTGGTCCCCTTCAAGGTCCGGCGCTGAGCCGAGCCCAGGCCCTCCCGCCTGCTGGAGGCACGAGCAGGGCGCTTCCTTGTGTCCATCCGGCTGAGGACGGTGCGGGGGAAGCCTCTGGAGATGGGCTCCCGCTAGGTCAGGCGCGTAGGGCGTAGCTTGCAGCGGACGCGGTACGTGCGTCCCTGCCGCGGTAGAGGCCGCACCTGAACCCGGTGGAGCGCTTTAGGCCAGGGGGGCTTCTCGCCTCGAGGGCCCCCCAAGGAAGGCTTCCCCCGCATCCCCCCTTTGGCGGGATATGGCCCAGTGAACAAGGTGAGGGCAAACCAGGACTTTCAAGGCGTAGCGGAGAGCACCGAGCGGGTGGCCGAGGGGTGACGGGTCCTTGAGGAAGGCCCGGGAAGCCTATCGCGGGCTACCCTCTCTCCCTGACGGCCTGCGGCAAGGACATAAGGAGGGTGCCGAAGGAAGCTACCCTGAAAGGTAGGGACAAAAGCCTCTAGCCTTCTGCTTCGGGCTAGAGTTACGCTTTTTTTCCCCCCTTTCGGATATTCAATGCATACCCCCTTGACAAGCCAAAGGAAAAGGGGGCGCTTGGTGAGCTGTGGAAGCACACCAGACGCCCCCTTC
>NZ_ATXJ01000059.1 GCF_000421625.1 Thermus islandicus DSM 21543
GGGCTCCTGGCCTTTCTGGCGGAGTACCCCGAGGCCCCTGGGGGGCTCCTCCTCCATGGGGGAGAAGGCGTTTTCCCCTTAGTGGGCCGGGTGGTAGCGCTCCCTGGTGGAGGGTGGTCTGAAGAAGATAGCCAAAATAGGCAGGCCCTCCAAGGCCCCTCCACGGGCTCTGTAACGAAGGGGAGCCGGGCTGGGGATGGCGTGGGCCCTCGAGGTCTGGTACAAGCGGGCACTGAAGGCGCTGGGCTACCGGATGTTGCAGAAACTGCCGGGGGAGGCGGCGGGGCCAAGCGCTCAGGACGTCCTACGGTTTGCAGGGTAAAAGTATCTAAGTTCAGGGGGCTGATACTGTCTTGTCTGTCAAGCCACCCCCTGGGCTAACCGACCGGCGTAGTACTCCCTGAGCCGCCCCATCATCCGCCTGAGGAGCTTGTGGGCCACAGCCACCAACGCCTGCTTCTTCGTTTTTCCCCGCGAGAGCAGGCGTTGGTAGAAGGCCCGCATCTCCGGGTCATGGCGCACCGCTACCAGGGCCCCCATGTAAAGCTTGCGCCGCAAGAGGGGAGGCCCTTTCTTGGAGAGGCGGCTTCTCGCCACGCTCTTCCCCGACTCCTCCCGCTCGGGAATCAGCCCCGCGTAGGAGGCCGCCCTCTTCGCCCGGCCCCAAAGCTCTGGGGGCAAGAGGGCCAGCACCGCCGCCGCCACCTGGGGCCCCACCCCGGGCAGGCCCATCCGCACCTCCGCCTCGGGGAGGGCGGCGAGGAGGGCCTGGATCCTGGCCTCCACCTCCCCAAGAAGCCCCTTCACGCACGCCAGCTCCCTCTGGAGGAGGGCGAGGACCTCCTTGCTCCCCGCCCATTCCGCCGCTTCCATCTGGTTGAGGATGGCCTGCTCCCGCCCGGCCAAATCCTCCCGGTAGCCCACCAGGGCCCTGAGCTCCTGGAGGGCTTCTGGGGGGAGGGTGTAGGCCCGGAGGCTTTCCCGGTAGACCCGGGCGTAGTGGGCGAGGAGGAGGGCGTCCTGGCGGTCGGTCTTGTGGCGCTCCCCCGCGGCCCGGCGGAAGGCGGCCAGGTGGTAGGGGTTGACCAGGGCCACCTGGAGGCCCTTCTCCGCCAGGAGCTTGAGGAGGGGGAGGTGGTAGGCGCCGGTGGGTTCCAGGGCCACCCAGGCGGGGCGGAGGTGGGCGAGGGCGGCGAGGAGGGCTTGGCGGCCTTCAGGGGTGTTGGGGAAGCGGTGGCGGATGGGTTTGGCGGTGCCGGAGACCAGGGCCAGGTCCAGGTGGGGGTTGCTGACGTCCATGCCTGCGCAGAGCATGGTCTTCCTCCCTTGGGTAGACTGAGGGAGGTGGCCACCCGACCCCGTGGGCCTTCCATGTGGATGCGGTCTTTGACGACCGGGATACTGTGCGGCGGGGAGGCCGGGGCGGGTGGCTACCCATCAGCCCCGCGGGCGTGGTGGCCCGGCAACAGGAGCGGTAGGGCCTCCCTCAGGGGGCAAGATACATGGACAGTAACAGTACAGGACTCAGGGACGTACAAGAACCTATATTCGGAAGGGAGGCGGTATGCGTAAGGGTACGCGGTATGGTCTTCTGGCAGGCCTCGCCCTCTTCCTTGCGGCCTGCGGCGGGGGGGCACCACCCCCGGACCTCACCCTCGCCGGGGTGAGCCCGGATAACCCCAGCGTG
>NZ_ATXJ01000060.1 GCF_000421625.1 Thermus islandicus DSM 21543
CCCCATCAGGCCGTAGGGCTGGACCGGCCCGAGCTTAAGCCCCTGGAGAGGGAAGCCGCTATGCGGGTGCTGGGGAGCCATCCCTACATCCGCGTAAGCAGCCCTCCGTGAATGGGGAAGCCCACCCCTTTAGGGGTGGGAGGAGGTCACACGTACCCCCGGGTGGTCATTGAGGGAGAACACCGCTACATTCCCTACAAGGTGCTGGAGAGGCTCAAGGGCCTGCCTGAGGCGGTGGCTTCGGGGAAGCCCCTTCCCGAGGTCATCCGGCTCACCCCCAACGGGGAGGCGGTGAGGCGCTGAGGGAAGGGGCGGGTAGGATGGGGCAAGTGAAGCGCTTCGCCCTGCTTCTACTGCTCGTCCTGCCCGCCCTCGCCCTCTCCCCGGAGGGCAGGCTCCAAGGCCCTGCCCTCGTCTTGACGGTGGTGGACGGGGACACGGTGGACCTCGAGGGCCTTGGCCCGGTGCGCCTCATCGGGGTGGATGCCCCGGAGAGCACCTACAACCACCGCACTTCGGGCCCCGAGGAGGTGAGGCTGGGCCTCGAGGCCAAAGCCTTCCTCGCCCGCCTGCTCCAGGGGAAGCGGGTGTGGGTGGAGCTTGATGTCCAGGAGCGGGACCGCTACCGGAGGGTGCTCGCGTACCTCTACCTGGAGGATCCCCGGGGGGACTGGACCCACGGGGGGCGGCGCTTCCTCCAGGTGAACCTGGAGCTCGTGCGGGCGGGATGGGCCGAGCCCTACACCGTGCCCCCCAACGTGCGCTACGCCCCGCTCTACCTCGAGGCCGCCCGGGAGGCCAGGGCGAGGGGGCTCGGGATGTGGGGAAGGGGAGCCTCCCCCAGCCCGCAAAGCCAGAAGGGGTGCGACCCGGCGTACCCCACGGTGTGCAATCCCCCGCCGCCCCCGGACCTGGACTGCAAGGACATCCCCTTCCGGGGCTTCAAGGTCCTGCCTCCGGATCCGCACCGCTTGGACCGGGACGGGGACGGGGTGGGATGTGAGGGAAGGTGGTTTACATCAGCCACTGACAGCTTCAGCCGTCAGCTTCGTACGGGTATGAAGCTGACGCGGAACCCTCTGGAGAGCCATTAGTCGCAATCCCCTTACGGGGCTAAGTGGTTTGCAACTCCAAAGACCCAAAAGGAGGTGGGGAATGATCTTGCTAGAAGTGGTCGCAATCCCCTTACGGGGCTAAGTGGTTTGCAACTTAGGTATGGCTACTTGGCAAATGGCGGTTCTGGCGGGTCGCAATCCCCTTACGGGGCTAAGTGGTTTGCAAC
>NZ_ATXJ01000061.1 GCF_000421625.1 Thermus islandicus DSM 21543
GGGCTTCTTCCGCCTGGCCGGCTCGAGGGGGCACGCTCTCCCACCCCGTTTAAGGTTTTTGTAAGCCCCCCTGAGGAGGATGGAGGTAGGGACCCTAGGGGTCTCGGAAGGGAGGCGGTATGCGTAAGGGTACGCGGTACGGTCTTCTGGCAGGCCTCGCCCTCCTCCTTGCGGCGTGTGGAGGGCAGTCGGGCAGCACTGGAGGTGGCGGCTCCTCGGGTACGGTGAACACCCCCGGGGGTCAGGTGCAGGCCACCCTCCAAGGGGGTACCTTTACCCAAAGGCCCACCGCTCAGAGCGTGACCCCACCTCAGGGCTTCCAGGCGCCCTATGGGGCCATCGCTTTCACCGCCCAGGTAGCCCAGGGGGGAACCCTCACGGTGAGCCTGACCTTCCCCCAGGCCATTCCGGCGGGGGCGGTCTTGATGAAGTACCTGAACAACAACTGGCAACCCGTACCTAATGCCCAGATCTCCGGGAACACGGCTACCTACAAGGTGCAAGACGGCGGCCCCCTGGATGCCGACGGGCAGGCCAATGGCCAGGTGGTGGACCCGGTAGCCTTGCTCGTCTCCTCGGGCGGTGGCGGCGGCGGCTCTAACCCCTCTTTCACCCTCTCCCTGAACCCCACGATCCTCACGGTGCAGCAGGGGTCTAGCGGCACCACCACCCTGACGGTGACGCCCCAGAATGGCTTCACCGGGACGGTTTCCCTCTCCTTGGTGGGTGCGCCCAGCGGGGTCAGCCTCTCGCCCACCAGCGTGAGCGTCTCGGGCAGCAACCCGGTGACCCAGGCCCTCACCCTCGCGGTGGCCTCCAGCGTGGCCCCGGGGACGTACAACCTCCAGGTCAAGGGCACCGCGGGGAGCCTCAGCGCTCAGGCCAGCCTGAGCCTAACGGTGAGCGCGCCAGCGGGCATCGCCTGGACCTTGCGCACCTCGGGGGGCCACTCCCTCTACGACGTGACCTACGGGAACGGCCTCTTCGTCGCCGTGGGCAGCCCGGGCGCGATCCTGACTTCGCCCGACGGGCAGAGCTGGACCGCCCGGAAATCGGGGACGACCAATCAGCTCAACGGCGTGACCTACGGGAACGGCACCTTCGTAGCGGTGGGCGAGGGCGGTACTATCCTCACCTCGACGGACGGGGTGACCTGG
>NZ_ATXJ01000062.1 GCF_000421625.1 Thermus islandicus DSM 21543
CGCAAAACGCTTGGGGAGAGGGCGTAAGACCTACATATCGTAGGCTGTCCTCGTCGAACCAAGAATCCCACCGGCTTTAGCCGTGGGAGTGTCAACTCTGGGCTCGCCCCCTATTCCCAGCCGGAGACCCGGGGCTTCACCGTGACGACTCCTCGGACGGAAGTCCGAGGCTTCTCGGTTCTCATGGGACGGCCCACGCCGTACCCATCCCCGAAGGCTCCGTCCGAGCCCGTGCCAGGATGTTCAGCGCGGCGGCCACGTCCCTGTGCAGAAACGTCCCGCATTGGGGGCAAGTGGACACCCGCATCCAGAGGGGGCGCTTCTCTCTGTGGCCGCACACCGGGCAGTCCTGGCTGGTGTGCCTGGGGTCTACCCCCACGACCCGCCTACCAGCCTCCTCCGCTTTGTAGGCGAGGGTTTGGAGAAACTGCGCCAAGCCCGCGTCCAGCACCCCCTTGGCGGTACGGCTGCGGGCCAAGCCGAGGATGTTCAGGTCTTCGTGAACGATGGTGCCATAGCGGTTGACCAACCTCCTGGCCAGCTTGTGGTGGAAGTCTCTGCGCTGGTTGGCGATTTTGCGGTAGAGCCGCGCCAGGCGCCTTCTGGCCTTCTCGCGGCGCCGGCTGCCCCGCTTCTTGCGGGCAAGGCTGCGTTGGGCGGCAGCGAGTTTGGCCTGCGCCTTCTGGAAGTACCGAGGGGCCTCGACCCTCTCCCCCTCCGAGGTGACGAGGAAGTGGGGGTTCGTGCCGAGGTCTATTCCGACAACCCCGTCGTTGGGGGGAAGGGGTCTGGGCTCCACTTCGCAGGTGAAGACGATGTACCAGTGTTCGCCCTCTCGTTTGACCGTGGCGGTCTTCAGTTTTCCCTCAAGGGGTCGGTGCAGCTTGACCTTCACTGAGCCGAGGCCATAGAGGAGGACCCGCTTCCCGCCCTCCTGGAGTTTGACCCCGGTGGTCCCAGCCTGGGGGAAGGTGAAGGAGTCGTAGCGCCCCTTCCCTTTGAACCTCGGGTATCCGGGGTTTTCTCCCCTCTTGACCCGCCGGAAGCCCACATTCCGCACCCCCTTCACTCCAGCAGGTAATATCGCCCTGCCCCCAGAAGGCGCACCGCGGTCTCGTGATGGGGAGCCAGGTTGAGGACGAGCCACTTGCCCCCCAGCTCCACCAGGCGGACCCACATAAAGA
>NZ_ATXJ01000063.1 GCF_000421625.1 Thermus islandicus DSM 21543
CCTTGAGGACGTTCCAGAGCTGGGGAAGCTCGTCCAAGCGATAACGGCGGAGGAAGCGGCCTAGGGGAGTGATCCTCTCCGCCTCCTGCCCAGCGTAGGCACCCTCCCGGGGAGCCCCCCGCATGGTGCGGAACTTGTAGGCCTTAAAGGCCCTACCCCCGAGCCCCATCCGCTCCTGGGCGAAGAGCACACGCCTCCCCAGGTCTAGGTAGACCGCAAGGGCCACGAGGAGCCCCACAAGGAGGGCGAGGGGAGAAAGAAGGAGTACAAGCCCCACCTCCCACGCCCGCTTAAAGAGGGGGTAAAGGCCCCGGTCCCGCTCTTCCAAGGCCAAAAGCCCTTCCGCAAGCTCCAGGGGAACCCGACCCATGTAGCCCTCATACACCCTGGCAGCGTGGAGGATGGGCAGGCCGCGGAAGGCGGCCTCGGCCAGGAGGGGAAGGACCCTGGGGTCCAGGCGGTGCAAGTCGGCCACCACCCCCTCTACCCCCTCGAGGCTCCTCAAGGGGGGAAGCTCCCGGCCTAGGGCCCGAAGAAGGCCATCGACCACGCCTCCGGGGAGAAGGGCGAGCCTCGCCGGAGGAAGGCCCCTCAGGTAGAGAAGGAGAAGGAGGAAGGCAAGGAGGGTCGCAGCAAGGAGGTAGCTCCTGGAGTAGTACAGCCGCCCCATGGCCAGAACGGCCACCAGCAAGAGCGTAAAGGGCAGGAGGTTAAAGCCCGCCACGCTCCAGGACTCCTGCCCAGGGTAGCGGGCCATCCGCTCCGTGGCCAAGAAGGCGAGGAGGTGGGCCAGGGCGGTGAGCCCCATCAGGAGCCATACTTCCTTCCCCCATGAGGTGGTCCCGAAAAGGAGGAACCCAACGATCAAGGAGGGCAGAGGCCCCAAGACCCAAGCAAGGGCCGTTCGGGAACGGGTCTGGGCCACAGGGTAGGGGATACGCAGTTCCAAAGCACTCACGCCCACAATCCTACCCAAAAACCCATGAACGGAGCATGAAACCCACATTCCGCATCCCTCCTCCCTCCGCGTTAGGATTTTGGGATGGAAACCACACCCGACCTACAGGTGTACGACCTCGGCCACCTGGGCCTGGTGGCCAGCATCGTGGACCGTATCGGGCTGG
>NZ_ATXJ01000064.1 GCF_000421625.1 Thermus islandicus DSM 21543
GTGCTGGCTCAAGGCCTTGGCCTGGGCGGCGTTGGGGGAGAGCTCAAAGCGGAAGGCCTGGGTTACCCGCATTCGTCCTCCAGGACCACGATCCGTCTCCCCGAAGCCCGGAGGGCAGCCTCCACCAGGGCGAAGCCGAACCGGCTTAGGTGGGAGCGCTTTTCCACTATGATGCGGCTCACATCGGGATCGGCCAGAACCTGCAGAAGCCTCCTCTTCTTCCTCGTGGCGGACCCTACCTCGGCCACCACCTCGTACTCCGCCCATCCCTGGGCTTGGGCGAAGGCCTTCAGGCGCTCCACCTGGCGCTCCAGGTCCTCTTTCTGGTCGGCAGAGGAGACCCGGGCGTAAAGCGCCGTGCGCCCCTCGGGAAGAGGTTCCTCCACCAGGATGGTGCCCGAAGGAAGCTGGCGGGCGGGGACGGGGAGCTTCCCCGACTTGAACCACCGCCAGGCGGTGCGGGCCCAGTCGGAGAGCTTCATGGCTGGTATGGATGATGAGAAAAACCTGGGCCGTTGTCAACCCCCTCCCGCAGGTCCCGCCGGGCCATCTCCAGCCCCCGAGGTTCCCCGGGAAGGTAAGGGGTGGTCTCGTGTGGAGCGATCCGGTTCCGGTCCCGGTGGACCCCGCCTCCGGCCGTGTCGTACCGGGCCACCCAAACAAAGCGGCCCTCCTCGAGGTCTAGCCAGTCCAGCTGTACCGTCTAGGAAATCAGCCCCCCGTAGCCCGTCTCCAAGGTCACCCTCAGGCGGGCCGCGTACGCCGGCAGGAGGCCGTGTAGCAGAAGGAGGTAGCTGCGCCGCACGGACCCAGCCTACCCGAGAAGCCGCCGCGCCCACCCCCACCGGGCCTCGGGTAAAAGCGCCCCGCCCCATCGCGGGGCGGGGATGGACTTGCGTCAAGGACTAAGGGGAGGTGAGGATGGTGCCCCACCCGCCCACCGCTACGAAGGTGCCATTCCCGTAGGTCACGCCCTCGAGGTAGTTGCCCGTCCCCGAGGTCTGCGCCGTCCAGGTCGCCCCGTCCGGGGAGGTGAGGAT
>NZ_ATXJ01000065.1 GCF_000421625.1 Thermus islandicus DSM 21543
CCCGGCTCATCCAGGGCCAGCCTCCGGAGTACCGGGGGTACGCCGCGGCCGCGGCCTTCCCGGCGGCCTTTCCCCCCTTTCCGAGGGAGGTGTGGAAGGGGTGGTTCAGGGCGATGTGGGAAGAGTGGGAAGAGTGGTGGTGGCGCTACCACCACTTCTTGGAAGAACTTCCGTGGCGGCTCCGCAGGATTCTTGAAGAAGCCCCTTGGCCGGTTTACGGGTTTTCTTCCCCCGGCCTCCTCAGCTCATGGCGGGAGAGCAAGCGCAGGGGTCTTTGGCGAGATCGCCATGTGAGACTCTTCTGGCGAGCAGTTGCGCGAACGCTTTTGGAAGAGGTGATATCGTAGGGTAGCCGCAGGGGGTGCGCAAATGGGGAAGTTTAGCAGCAGACTTGACCGCTATACTGCATAGAGCCCCAGGAAGCGCAGGGCGGAGAGGGGGTTGAAGGAGAAGATTTCCAGGGGGGCTTTCTTCTCCCTCACCCCCTCCCGGTGAAGCTTGGAAACCAGGAAGGCCCAAAGCACCGCCAGCACCCACGCCCCCACCCCCCGCACCCAAAACGATCGGTTCTCCACCTCCCTTCGGGAAAGCAACAGGCTCCCAAGCCGCCTCGCCTCCGCCACCTCCGGCCCCAGGCGGGTGAGGCGGCGATTTCCTCGCGATCCTGGGGAGTTTCGTGGGAAAGCTGATCTCAAGGGGACCACCGCCCTCACCCTCACCACCACCCAGTGGGCCGCCCAGAATTACCTGGGCACCGGACTGGCCTACCTGCCGGGCTCGCCCTTCAATGCCGGCAACCCCTCGAGCTGGAGTTCCAAGTGCTGCTCCCTGCCGCAGGCCCTCAGGTAAAACTTGCACTGACGGCTGGGTTGGATGTGTTCCTCTGAAATCACCAGAGGGGTTTTCCATGCTTCCCCTCGCCGCCACGAGCCTCGGCCGGGTTGCCCCCGCCTCCAGCCCGTTGTTACCTGGGTGAAACCTTCCCTCCTTACCCTTAGGGCGTCCTGAGGGGAAATCCCCGCAGGCGAGGAGGT
>NZ_ATXJ01000066.1 GCF_000421625.1 Thermus islandicus DSM 21543
CTCTGGTTTTCCCCCAGGGTGGGGAGGAGCACGGCGTCCACCGCCCGGTAGAGCTCCGGCATGTCCTCCCGTCGGCCTAGGAAGCGCACGTTCCCAAGGCCCAGGGTCCTTTTCAGGCCGCGGGATAAGGCGCCCAGGGGAGAGTCGTCGTCCCCGGCGAAGAGGAAGTCCATCTCCGGTACCCTTTGGGCCGTGAAGAGGGCGGCGAGCTGGTTCTTTTCCGGGGCGAACCGCCCGGGGACCAGGACCGTGAAGCGGCGGAGCCCGTAGGCCTTCCGCAGGCGGGCCCGCTCCTCGGGGTCTGCGGGTCGGAAGCGGTCGGGGTCCACGCCGTTGGGCACCGCTTCCGCCTCCAGGCCCATTCCCCTCAGGAAGCGGGCGGCCCACCAGGAGACCGTGAGGACGCGGTCAGCGCCCTTGAGGGCGCTCCCCTTGCCCAGACGGTAAAGAAGGTGGTAGGTCTGCCGAAGCCCCGCAGGGTAGCGGTAATCTAGCTGCTCGTGGACCACTGCCACCTTGGGGCGGGCCAGGCGGGGGAAAAGAAGGTGGTAGGCGGTCTCCCTCCAGCCCTGGAAGACCCGGAGGGCATAGGGAGCGGTGGCCTCCAGGACCTCCCCGAGACTCGCGTAGCGCCGGACCTTTACCCCCTTCCTCTCCAGGACTTCGGCGAAGCCGTCCAGGTTGGAGCGTTTAGGCAGGAAGAGGGTGGGTTGAAGGCCTAGGGAAGGTAGCCTCGGAAGCCTCTCCAAGAGCCAGATCTCGCTTCCCGCCACCCGAGGGGCGTCGGTGATGAAGGCAACCTCAAGCATGGATGGCCTCCTTGAGCGCGGCGGCCAGGGCCTCAGCGCTCCCCTTTAGGGTGTGGTGCCCAAGCACGTGGGCCCGGGCGCAGGCGCCAAGGGCCTGCCCCTCCCCCTGGAGCTGGTTGAGCGCCTGGGCGAGGAGGTGGGGTCTGGGGGGTACGAGGAGGCCGGTGACGCCGTTTTGGATGAGCTCTTCCTGGGCGGGGATGGGGGTGGTGA
>NZ_ATXJ01000067.1 GCF_000421625.1 Thermus islandicus DSM 21543
AGGGCGGCCAAGAAGGTGAGGCGCCTGAGGTCGGCTTTCCAATACCGCTTCAAAACTCTGACGAGTGGGCTAAGCTGATCCATAGGGACCACCTCTTCTGGATGCCTGCCCATCCTGGTGGGCGCAGGTTCATCCTAAAGGGGTGGTCCCCAGTTTTGACGTGTACTGAGGCCTAAAGGTCATGATTGCAAAAACCCTTCTTTGGTACCATAACGGCTTTCAGGGTAGCAGACGAGCCTAGGGACGAGCAGTGCAAAACGCAGAAGTCTCAAAACTTAGCGCCTCGAGGCCTCCGCCCCAGGTAAAGGCATCCCGACCACCCAGGCATAGAGCACCAGGGGGTCCAGGTCCAGCCCCCCGGGCCACACCGGGGCCCCGAGCTCCGGGTCCAC
Organism: Thermus islandicus DSM 21543; assembly: GCF_000421625.1. Lineage (NCBI taxonomy): Bacteria > Thermotogati > Deinococcota > Deinococci > Thermales > Thermaceae > Thermus > Thermus islandicus. The sequence continues at coordinate 393 of NZ_ATXJ01000067.1, forward strand.
CCGCACCTGGGCGAGGAAGCCAGGATCCCGGAGCCGGGCCAGAACGCCGGGGAGCTCCAGACCCGAGAAATCCACCACCCCCTCCTTCCCGTCCGAGAAGCGGAGCCAGAGCCTGAGGCCCGGAAGGGCCTGGGCCTCTATCACGTCCACCATCATCCCCCTCAGTCTACTCCAGGGGCGGGATGAGCCTCAGGGGCTCACCCCTTCGGGCCCGCTCCCAGTTCTCCAGGAGGCCCTCCCGGTGCAGCAAGCCCACTCCACCACCAGCCCCAGGGCCCTGGGAGGAAGGCCCCCCGCCAGGATCCGGAGGTCGCTGATGGCCACCAGGGCCTGGTGGTCCCCATAGCGGACGTGGAAGTGCGGGAGATCGTGGTCGTTGTAGTACATGGCCACCACCAGGCCAAAGAAGCGGCTGATCACCGGCACGACCCAAGCTTACTGGGGAGAACACCACACCCGCCAGCTCCGTCCAGGACGGACTTCATAACAGTTAGCTAAACTTTTTTCGTCCTGCATGATAAAAACCCGACATTCCGCACCCCTCTTCCTTGGCCTTAGGATTTTGGGATGGAAACCACACCCGACCTGCAGGTGTACGACCTCGGCCACCTGGGCCTGGT